>JAGWST010000489.1 GCA_028869325.1 bacterium
CACTAACAGCGTCGGCGCGAGCGAGAGCACCGTGAGCAGCAGCAGGATCTGCAGCGAGAGGGCCACGTCCTGCGGCTTGGTCGAGCGGCCGATGCCCAGGTCGATGTGCGGCACGGGAATCGGCACGGGCGCCTGCTGCGCCGCCGCGATGCCCGCACCCAACAGGAAGAATCCTGCCAAGAGGGGCATGGCAAAGAGCAGTCGCCGTGACCACCGTAATCTCAACGCCCGCGTACTCGCTGCAGGAGGCTCGTGACCGTTTGCTTCTGCTGATCGGCGATGCGGCGTTGCTCGCCCAGCCACGGCGCCACGGCGTCGGCCGGAATCTCGCAGACCAGCGAGACCCCGCCCTGGCCGCTGCCGAGCAGGTAGTAGCGGTCGGCAACCTTGACCACGGAGACCCAGTTTTGATTGGTCAGCTGCGTCGATTCGACGATACCCACCAGACGGCGGCCGGTCGAGACCAGCATGCGCCGGCGCGAGAGCTGGGCAACGACCCAACTGAGCGCTGCCAGCAGGCAGACGATGACGACGACCGCATAGACGTACTGTCCGACGAGTCCGGCGTTCATCTCTTGTGTTCTAAGACCGCTCGCTGGGGTTCAGCTCGGAGATCTTGACGGCGAACTTGTCGTCCACGACGACCACCTCGCCACGGGCGATCAGAATGTTGTTGACGTAGAGATCGATCGGCTCGGCGTTGCTCTTCTCCAGCTCAAAGACGCTGCCGGGCTGCAGCGAGACCACCTCGCGCAACGCCATGCGAGCCTGCCCCAGCACCGCCGCGATCTGCAGCGGGATATCATGCACGAGGTCCAGATTTGCCGAGCCGGAGGCGTGCACGCCCGCCGGCGTGGGCGCCATCGGAACGAACTCCACGGGCTTGGCCTCCACGGGCGGCCGCGCACGCTCGCGGACCTCCGGACTGGCCTGCTGCTGGAAGCGCGGCGTCGCCTGCTCGCTGACGCGGTGCGCCAAGACGGCGGGAACGTCGACGGTGAAGGCGCTCTCGGGCAGACCCTCGATCTCGAGGGGGACCTGGAAAGAGAGGAAGGGCGGCGCGGGCAGCGCCACGGCGTCCTCGACCACGACGGCCTTGGTGCCCTCCGCCGAGAGCCCGATCTCGTCGGCCAGCGCCGCCGCCATCGCGGAGGCAAGCTGTCCGGCCGTCTCCGAGACGATCGACATCTGCATCGCCGGAATCTCGTCTTGGGCCTCGCCGGCCCCGCCGACCATGAGATCGACGCAGCGTGCCAGGTCGCGCTTGGAGAAGCGCACCACCAGCGCCGTCGCCAGGGCCGGGACCTCGGCCGTGACGACCACGCGCGAGGCATCGACCAGGATGGATTCGGCCGACTCCGAGAGGCTCGGCTCGCCCACGTGCACGGCACGGTCGAGGAGTGCCCCCAGGGCCTCGGCGCCGGTGCGGCTCATCGCCGTCGCCAACGCCTTCAACTGCGGATTAGACTCTGCCACGATCTTCTTACTCCTCCGTCCAGACGACCGAGGCCACCTTGGCCGCGAGCTTGTCGCGGTTGGCGCCCATGAAGACCCGGAACTTCTCGTGCTCGTTGACGCGCGCCACCAGCGTCTGGCTGGTCGGGACGTCGAAGAGCACCACGTCGCCGACGGCCAGCGAGAGCAGCTCCTTGAGCGCCACGTCGGTCCGCCCCAGCTCCACCGAGACCGCCACCTCCGCCCGCTCCACGTTACGCGCCAGCTCCGCAACGTCTTCTTCGGTCATTCCGCGCCCGGTCATCATGCTGCCCGACCACTGAAACTCCGAGAGCTGTCCCGCGATCGACTGCAGCACCAGGTAGGGGAGGCAGAAGTTCATGATGCCGGTCATCTCGCCGATCTTCAGCTCGCAGGAGACGTAGGCGATCATCTGGTCCAGCGGGATGATGCGCGGGATGAACTGCGGGTTGGAGTCCAGGGCCTCGATGCGCAGCGAGAGGGTCAGGAAGTGGCTCCAGGCTTCCCGGTAGCTCGAGAGCGACCTGGCCATGAAGCGCTGCATCAGCGTGCGCTCGATGTCGGTGAGGTCGCGCACTTTCTGAGGCAGCCATCCGGGGCCGCCCAACAGGCGATCGATGATCGAGAAGGTGAGATTGAGATCCAGCTGCACGATGCCGCTGCCGGGCAGCGGGTCCATCGAGAAGATCGAGAGGATCGAGGGCACGCCGATGGAGGCGATGAAGTCGCCGTAGCTGATCTGCTCGATCCCGATGATGGTCGCCTCGACACGCGTCCGCAGGTAGACGGAGAGCGCGTTGTTCAGCAGCCGCGTGTAGTTGTCGTGCAGCGTCCGCAGCGTGTGCAGATGGTTGGTGCTGAACTTCTCCAGCCGCTTGTTGAAGCGAAAGTCGAAGCTCTTGACACGCTTCGCCTCGGCCTTCTCTGCCAGGGTTTCGGGCGCCGCCAGCTGATTGACCAGCGCATCGATTTCTTCTTGCGAGAGCATCGACATGTTACTCTCCCAGTCGTCTCACTTGCTCTGTGGCCTTGTCGCTGAGGATCACGATGTCCACGCGACGGTTGGTCTGCCGGTGCTCGGGGCTATCGTTGGGAACCAGCGGACGAAACTCGCCGTAGCCGGCGGCGGAGATGCGCACCGGATCGATATGGTCCCGCTCGACCAGGTAGCGCACGACGTTGGTGGCGCGCGCCGTCGAGAGCTCCCAGTTGGTCGGATACGATGCGGTATGAATCGGCACGTTGTCGGTATTGCCTTCCACCGAGATATCGTTCTTGGTCTGGCGCAGGTAGATGGCCGTCTCGTCCAGGATGCTGCGCACCGTGGGCTCGATCGCCGCCGAGCCCGAACGGTAGAGCGCCTTATCGGTCAACAAGCTGACCACCAAGCCGCGGCGCTCCACGCGCAGCCGTACCTGCGACTCCAGGTGCTTGGAGCGCAAGAAGGTCGCCAGCTCCGCGTGGATCTCCTTGAGCGAGGGCGTGGTCCCGCCTTTGACGTCGCTCTTGTGACCGGCGCGCGGCGGCTGGTTGATGTACTGGCGCCCGTTGAACCCCGCGTTGATCTCCTTGGCGAACTTGTGGAACTTGACGGAGCTGATGGTCGAGATTGCGAAGAGAATGATGAAGAGCGCCAGCAACAGGGTGATCATATCGGCGTACGTCAGCAGCCAGCGCATCATGCCGGCCG
>JAGWST010000490.1 GCA_028869325.1 bacterium
CGACGCGCCCGCCGCGCACGAGATGGCTGAGATCGGGAAGCACGGCGAAGCCGTGCTGCGAGCTGCGCCAGGCGTGCAAGGCGGCCAGAATCTCCTGGCTGCCGGCACCCCCGCGGGCCATGCGCGCGGCGCCGGTCGCCAGCAGCCCCAGGCCCGCCGTCGCCGTGAGCGAGTCGAAGTGCTCGATGCGCGCGGCCGGAAACGCGCGGGCGCCCGCGCGCGCGGCGTTGATCGTGCCGGAGAGCTTGGCGCTGATGTGGATCGAGATCACGTGGCGCCCGGCCGCCACCAGCGGCCGGTAGGCCTCTTCGAACGCGTGCGCCGTGGGCTGCGAGGTGCTGGGCAGCGCGCCGCCCGCCGCCATGCGCGCAAAGAACTGCTCGTGGGTCAGCTCGACGCCGTCCAAGAACCGCTCGCCGCCGAAGTTCACGTAGAGAGGGACCACCGTGATACCGAGCCCGCCCGCGACTCCCGGCTCCAGATCGCTCGTGGAGTCGGTGACGATCGCGACGCTCACGTTCGAGCCTGCTTCTCCTTCGGCTCCGCGATCTCGTCCGCGATCGCCTGGACGAGCCCGCGCTCGACGGCGAAGGCCGCCGCCTGCACGGAATTACGAATCGCCAGCGCCTTCGCGCGTCCGTGCGTCACGATGCAGATGCCCTGCAGCCCCAGCAGCGGCGCGCCGCCGTAACGCTCCCAGTTCATGCGCTCGCCCAGCGGGCGCAGCGCGCGGCTGAGCAGCAGGGCGCCCAGCTTGCCCAGCGGTCCGGAAGACATGATCCTCTCCTTGAGCAGCGCGAAGAGCGTGGTCATCATGCCCTCGCCGAACTTCAGGACGACGTTGCCCACGAAGCCGTCCGTCACCACGACGTCGGTCGTGCCGTTCATGATGTCCCTGCCCTCGACGTTGCCGACGAAGCGCACGTGCGCGGCGGAGAGCAGCTCGTACGCGGCAACGGTCTGACTATTTCCTTTGGTGGGCTCCTCGCCGATGGAGAGCACGGCTACGCGCGGTTGCGCGATGCCCATGACCACGCGCGCATAGGCGTCGCCCATCAAGCCGAATTGCAGCAGGTACTCGGGTTTGCAGTCGACGTTCGCGCCGGCGTCCAGCAGCAGCACGGGGCCCGCCGGAGCAGGCAAGACGGTGGCGATCGCCGGGCGCTTCACCCCGCGCACGCGCCCCAGGCTCAGCAGCGCGATCGCATGAAAGGCACCCGTGTTGCCGGCCGAAACCACCGCGTCCGCCTTGCCGTCGCGTACCAGGTTCACCGCCACGCCCATGCTGGTCTCGTCGGCACGCCGCGCGGCCTGCGCGGCGTGCTCGTCCATCGCCACCGGCACGCCCTGCACGTCGCAGATCTCCAGCCCGGCCCGGTCCCGCTCGGGGCAGCAGGCCTCGATCGCCGCACGGTCTCCCACGAGAATGACCTCGGCGATCCCGTCGCGGGCCGCCTGCGCGGCGCCTACCACGATCTCGTGCGGCGCATTGTCCCCGCCCATCGCGTCGACGGCGACTCGCGGCAGGCTGCTGCGGTAATTATCGTTCAAGCGAGATCACGTACTCCGAGTTCTGCTGACCGCCATAGTAGTATTGCACTTCGAGATGAGCGAGCTCGCCGCGCAGCCTCTCCGTGACGCGCTCGGCATCGCGCTCCTTCTGCACTCCCCCGTAGTAGAGCGTGAGCAGCCCCGCGTCCTCCCCGCCCATCCGCCGGACGACTCCGATGACGGCTTCGTCGACGCCGGCCGCGGCCACCATCTCGCTCCCCGCCATGCCCGCAGGCGCGCCGCGCGAGATGGTGAGCCCACCGAGCGTCACGTCCTTCCCGGCGTAGAAGACGCTCCCCGCGGCGACCCCTGCCGCCGTTCGCGCCAGCTCCTCCGCGCTGGGCTCGTCGCATCCCCGTGCCCCGAGCGCAAAGAGCACGCCGATGCCTTGCGCCGCGTTGCGCGAATCCACCACGCGTACCGTGCGCCCTTCCACCAGCGCCGCCGCCTCACGCGCCACCAGTAAGAGGTTGGGATCGTTGGGCAAGAGATAGACGGCCGGCTCGAGGACGGAGTTGACGGCGATCACCAGGTCCCGCACGCTGATGCCGGCCCCCGCATCGGCGCGCAGCACCACTTCGGCGCCCAGCTCGCGGTAGATCTGCTCGAAGCCCGCACCCGGCACCACCGCGACGATGCCCCACGGCTTAGCGGGACGGTCGACCACCAAGAGGTTGTGCTGGCGCTCCATGTCATCGACCTTCAGGCGCGTCACCGCGCCCAGCGTCGCGATGCTCGCGGTGACGCGCTCGGGCCCGTCGGTGTGGAGGTGCACCTTGAGCGTGCGATCGCCTCCGGCGACGATCAATGAGTCGCCGAGCGGTGCCAAGCGCTCGCGCAGCTGCTGCTCGTCGATGCCGCTGCCCTCGAGCACGAACTCCGTGCAGAAACGATGCTCGCCGATGCGCTGCTTGTGCGAGAAGATCGACGAGCGCTGCGGCCGGCGGGGAAATGCCGTGGTGCGCGCGCGGTTGCCGGGCAGAAAGCGCAGCGCCCCCTCCATGAAGTAGACGAAGCCCATGCCGCCCGCGTCCACCACGCCGCTCTCCTTGAGCACGGGCAGCTGATCGGGCGTGCGCTCGAGCGCATCGTGCGCCTGCTTCACCACGCCGCCGATGAGATGGTAGAAATCCTTCTCGCGCAGAGCTAGACGGTAGGCCCCATCGGCGGCGGCCTGCGCCACGCTTACGATCGTCCCTTCGACCGGCTTCAGAAGCGCGGCGCGCGCCGCGGCCACGGCCTCGCGCAGTCCCAACGCAAACTCGAAGGTGTCGATGCTCCGCTTGTGGCGCACGCTGTGGGCGAAGCCGCGCAGCATCTGCGAGCCGATCACGCCGGAGTTCCCGCGCGCCCCCATCAGCGAGCCGACCGCCGCCGCGGCCGCGGCCTCCGCCATGCTCGCGGAGTTCACTTTGCGCACCTCGAGCAAGGCGCTGCGGACGGTGAGATACATGTTGGAGCCGGTGTCGCCGTCGGGGACGGGAAAGACGTTCAGATCATCGACGACCTGACGGTACTTGCGCAAGAAGAATGCCCCCGCGGCCAAGAACTTGCGCAAGGCTCGTCCGTCGGCCAGGGTCACCGTCCATGCCGCTGACATCGGGACCGGGATTATGAGGGGTGCGGGGCGACTCCTCCGGCGGGATTGCGCCCCGGATGCGCGCTATGGTATAGTACCGTGGTTGTTGTGCCAGCGGGCGCAGCATGTTCTCTGAGGAGTGAGCGATCGTGGCGAAGCGCTGTCAAGTCTGCGGGAAGGGTCCCGCCACCGGAAACAACGTTAGCCATGCGATGAACAAGACGCGCCGCCGCTGGCTGCCCAACCTCCAGTCGGTCCGCATTCTCGACCGCGGTGCCCACCGCACGGCGCGCGTCTGCACGCAGTGTCTGAAGTCCAAGCGCGTGACGCGCCTGGCCGGTTAGCCGCCAGGCCAAGCCTCTCCCAGACCTTTGACGAGGGGCGGGCGCCGGTACGCCGCCCTTCGTCACATTTACGGCCGGAAGGCGTCCCAGCCGGCGAGGTCGAGCGCGGCGCGTGAGCCGTTCCGCTCGAGGGCTACCCCGCTGCCCTCCTCCAGGCGCCCGACCGCGAGCAGCGGGCCACCCAAGCGGGTAATGGCCCGCCCGGCCAGGTAGCCAAAGGCGCGGCGCTCCACCGCAACGAGCAGCTCCAGATCGTCGCCGCCCTCCAGGGCGAGGCGCTCGGGCGGGGTCCGCATGGCCTGCGCGACCGCCAGGCAGGCCGGGTCGATCGGCAGGGCCTCGGCATCGATAACGGCGGCCAGGCCGGAGGCCTCCGCCAGCCGGGGCAGGTCGCTGGCGACGCCGTCGGAGAGGTCCATCACGGCGCGCACGCTGCGCGAGGCCCCGAGAAAACGCCCCGCCTCCACGCGCGGAGAGGGCCGGCGATATGCCTCCAACGCCCGCTCCACCAAGGCCGGAGGGAGGACGGCGCGATCGACCTCGCCGTCCAAGATGGCCAGACCCGCGCGGCTCCGGCCCAACGGACCAGTCACGGCGAGCACGTCGCCCGGGCGCCCACCGCTGCGCCGCTTCAGATTGCTCGGGCGCACCTCGCCCACCACGCTGACGCCCATGGAGAGGGCCGTTCCGCGCGAAAGGTCGCCGCCCGCGATCGTCACCCGGTGGCGCGCGGCGAGATCCCGCATGCCGCGGTAGAGCGCTAGGACGCCCGTCTCGTCGAGATCGGGGGGCACGGTCAACGAGACCACCGCCAGCAGCGGCCGCCCACCCATCGCGGCGACGTCGGAGATGCTGGCCGCAAGGGCACGCCAGCC
>JAGWST010000491.1 GCA_028869325.1 bacterium
ACAGATATCGATGTGCTCCGGCCAAGCGCGCGACATCGCCTTCGAGTCGGCGCGATCCGTGGACCTCGCGGCGTACCTCGAGATGATCGAGGGTAAGACGGCGGCGCTCTTCCGTGCCACGGCGCAGATGGGGGCGATCGCGGCGGGAGCGGACCAGATGCGCGCGCGAGCCTATGGCGAGCTTGCGCGGCTCTACGGCATCGCCTTCCAGATACAAGACGACCTCTTGGGCATCTGGGGAACGCCGGAGATCACGGGAAAGCCGAGCGGTGCCGATCTGCGCAAGCGCAAGTGGACCTATCCGGTGGTGTGGGGGATCGCATCGGGGGCTTGCGAGGTGGCCGATGCCTATCACCGCGGCGATGCGCTGGACGATTTGGCGGTGGAGGCCGCGCGTGCGGCACTCGAGCGTGCCGGAGCGCAAGCGGCGGCCGAAGAGGCGCTGGACCGTTATCTCGAGCGCGCGGAGACGGTGGCGCGCGAGGGTCGCCTCGACACGGCCGGCAGCGTGCGCGCCTTCTTGGCGCAGGGGGCCCGCCGGAGCGCGTGAAACGGCTCTCCGCGACAACTCTAACCAGCACCACCTGAGGAGGTTGCGTGGCGTCCAAGAATGCCGATCTGTCCGTGCGCGTCACGGAGGGCGCAAGCGTGCGCGAGGCGCTGCCGCTGCTCGGCATCTTGGCCCTCGGCCTCGTCGTCCGCCTGCTCTTTCTGCCTTCCGAGGGCTACAAGAACGATATCGATTCGTTCGAAAGCTGGGCGCTGACGCTCTACGACCACGGCGTGCGGGCCTTCTACCACTCCACCAGTTTCGTCGACTATCCGCCCGGCTATCTCTGGGTACTCGCGGCGGTGGGCTGGATCTATCACGTGCTGCACGTCTCCGATGGTGCGGCCGGCTACTACGTGCTGCGCGACCTGATCAAGCTGCCCGGCATCTTGGCCGATCTCGGATGCGCGGCCGTGATCTACTCACTGGCGCTGCGCTTCGTGCCGCGCGCGGGGGCATTGGGCGCCGCGGCGCTCTTCGCGCTCAACCCCGCCACGATCTACATCTCGGCATACTGGGGGCAGGTCGACGCCGTCTCGGCGCTCTTCGCGTTGGGAGCGCTGCTCGCGACGCTGCGGCGCCGCCCGCTCTGGGCGTGGACGCTGCTCTCGATCGCTGTTCTGGTCAAGCCGCAAGCCTTGGTCTTGGCGCCGTTGATCGTCGTCTACGACGCTCTGCAAGGCGGGCTCTTGCGGCGGCCGCTGCGCTGGATCGCGGGCCCGGCGCTCGCCGTGGCAATAGGCTACCTTATCGCGGCACCGTTCGCGCCGCAGCCGTGGAACCCGATCGGGACGCTGGCCTGGCTCATCGAGCGCTACCTGCACGGCACGGCGGTCTATCCGTACAGCTCGATCAACGCCTTCAATATTTACGCCGTCGCGCGCTCGTTCTGGCAGCCGGATGCTCAGACGATCGGCTTCCTGCCGCAATCCGCGTGGGGCATCGCGCTGGTTCTGGCGGCCTGCGCGATGATCGTCTGGCGCTACGCGCAACGGCGAGACGACCGCTCGTTCCTGGAGGCGGGGCTGCTGGTCTCGCTGGCGCTCTTCCTCTTTGCCACGCGGATGCACGAGCGCTATATCTACAACGGCTTTGCGATCGCGCTGCTGCTGGCGCCGATGGCGCGGCGCTACCTGGTGGCGGCGCTCCTGCTCTCGGCGACCCTCTTTGCGAACCTGGTGTACTCGTACGACTATCTGGGCGTGATGAACAACCACGTGGCAGGCGTCGACCCCACCAACTTGATGCCCACGATCAGCCATCCGGCGGCGCTGGCCAACGTGCTGCTCTTCGCCTACCTCTCGTACGTCTTTCTCGGTGGCGAGGAGCCCGCCGGAGCCTCATCCGCCGCCGTCGCGGGTAGCGTGGGGGGCATGGAGCAGGCGCAGCCTCCGGCGCAGGGCTGGGTGCTGCTGCGGGAGCGCATCCGCTCCTGGTTCTCGCCGCTCGAGGGCACGGATGCGCTCACGCGCTTGGACTGGCTGATCGCCATCGGCCTGGGCGTGGCCTGCTTCGTCTTGGTGATGATCGACATCGCGCGTCCCAAGACGCAGATCTTCGACGAGATCTACTACGCGCGCACGGCCAAGGAGTACCTGCTGCACAAAGACGTCTTCGAATGGACGCATCCACCGCTCACCAAGCTCTTGATCGCGCTCGGCATCATCTTCAACGGCGGCTATCCGAGGGGCTTCACCAGCTTCGGTTGGCGACTGGCCTCGGCGGTTATGGGCAGCCTCACGGTTCCGCTGATCTATGCCTTCGCGAAGCGCCTGCTGCGCTCCACGCCGTTTGCCGCCGTCGCCGCGCTGCTGCTCGTCCTCAGCGGCTTCCACTACGTCCAGTCGCGGATCGGGACGCCGGAGATCACCGTCGCCTTCTTTGCGCTGGCCTCGCTCTATTGCGCCTACCGTTACGTGCTCGCGACGCAGATACGCGTCGTGGAGCGGCTGCGCGAGAGCTGGCGGCAAGTGTACGCCGCCGGGATCGCCGCGGCCGCGATCGCGGGGCTGCTGGCGGCATGGCTGACCGGCCTCACGCCGTTCATCTACGGCGACGGACGCCCCGACGACACGGCGGCGAGAATCGGCGTCTTCATCGTGGTGGGAGCGGGGGTCTACCTCGCCGCGCGGCTGCTCCTTCCGCGCCTCTGCGGAGACGGCGAGAGGATCGCCTGCTATGCCGACGGCAGCGAGGTATCGGTCGCCGGCCGCGAGGTGCGAATCGCCTGCGCCGCAAGCGAGATGAACGGCAAGAGAACGCCGGCATACCGTCGCGAGGGTCTGCAGGCCGGCTTCAGCGCCGAGGGGGCGCTGACGTACGCTACGTCTGAAGGCAGCTGCCTCTTTCAAACCGATGGAACAATGAGCATCGAGCCCGGCTCGATTCGCCTGCGCGCGCGCGATGCGACGCTCTGGATGTGGCTGATGGCGCTGGCGCTCGCCGGCGTCGTGGACAGCAAGTGGAACGGCCTCTTCACGCTCTTCTGGGTCGTGATGGCGCTGGCCATCGTCGTCTCGCAGCGGCTCTGGTGCCGCCCCGCCCAGTGGGGCAACCCGCGCGGCATTCCGCTGGACATCGTCTACGCCGCCATCTTGCTCGTGGTCTCCGGCGTCTACGTGCTCTCGTACATTCCATACTTCACGCTGGGGCACAACCTCTCGGATTTGATGGGGTTGCAGCGGCAGATGTTTCTCTACCACGATGAGCTGAAGGCCACGCATCCCTACCAGTCGCGCTGGTGGGAGTGGCCGCTCATCTGGCGGCCGATCTCGTACTACTATCACGACTTTGGCGGCGCGCGGCATATCGTCGCGGAGATCCTCGCGCTGCCCAACCCCGTGAACTGGTGGCTTGGTCTGCTCAGCGTGCCGGCGATGTTCGTGATCGGCCTGCTGCGGCGCCACAAGGGATTCGCGCTGCTGATCGGGGCCTATCTCTGGCAGTGGCTGCCGTGGATCACCAGCCCCCGCATTACCTTCGAGTACCACTTCTTTCCGAATCTGGCCGTCATCTGCATCGCCAATGCCTTGGTCCTGCAAGAGGTATGGAGGAGCTGGGGTCGCTGGGGGCGCATCGCCGTGGGCGCCTTCTTGCTGGCCGTGGCGTGGGCGTTCGTGTTTTGGTTCCCGATCTGGATCGGGTCGCCGGTCCCGTACGAGGAGTGGCGCAAGCGGATGCTCATGTGGCTCGTCGGCACCCATTGGATATAGGAACCGCTCGCACTCACAGTCAACCGCGAAGAAAGAGCTTACCATGTCCGGACACTCCAAGTGGCACAACATCCGTCTTCGCAAAGGCAAGGTCGATGCGCAGCGCGGCGCGCTCTTCACCAAGCTCTCAAAGGAGATCATCCTCGCCGCCAAAGGCGGCTCCCCTGATCCGGAGGCCAACTACCGCTTGAAGATGGCGGTCGACAAGGCGCGCGAGAACAACATGCCGATGGACAACATCAAGCGCGCCATCGGGCGCGCCACGGGCGCCGAGGGGGCTAAGGAGATCGAGGAGGTCCGCTACGAGGGCTACGGCCCGCACGGCGTGGCCGTGATCGTGGACGCCGCGACCGACAACCGCAACCGTACCGCCTCCGAGATGCGCTACGTCTTCAGCCGCAACGGCGGCACGCTGGGGGAGACGGGCAGCGTCGCCTGGCAGTTCGAGCCCCGTGGTCTGCTAGAAGTGCTCACGGCCGGACGCAGCGAGGATCAGTTGACGGAGCTGGCACTGGTCGACGGCGTGGAGGATCTGCGCTACGATAGCGAGCGCAGCGAGATCATCACCGGCGTGACGGCGCTGCAGCCGGTGCGCGACGCGCTGGGCGCGGCGGGGCTGAAGGTGAGCGATGCGCGTCTGTGCATGGAACCGAAGACCACCGTGGCGCTGAGCGGCGAGGAGGCCTCGGCGGTGCTCAAGTTCCTTGATGCGCTCGAGGAGCACGAAGACGTGCAGAGCGTCTACTCGAACGTCGATCTCTCCGGGGCCGATCTGGAGGCACTCGCCGGAACGTGAGCACGCAGGCTCCCCGCGATCGCGGGACGATCGGGCGCTTCGACTGGGCGACCTGGGGATTCCCCATCGCCTTGGCGCTGGCGACCGGCGTCTTCGTGTGGTTCGGCAAGACGATCTTCGGCTTCGCCATGCCGGCGGAGACGGTGGTCGTCGTTCCGCAGCTGATGGGCCTGACCTTGCCCGACGCCGAGGGACAAGCGTCGCGCGCCGGCCTGCGCATCACCGTGGCCGCCAACGAGGTCAGCGATACGTTTCCCGAAGGCGTGGTGATGGGGCAGCAGCCGGAACACGGCAAGAGCGTGCGGCCGGGGCGCGCGATCGCCCTGCTGGTCTCCTCCGGCGTCAAGCTCTTCCCCATGCCGGATCTGCGCTACGACACGCTGCGCGAGGCCAAGATCGAGCTCGCCAGCCTGCAACTGCAGATCAGCAAGACCTATCACGTGAAGAACGATCAGGTTCGGGCCGACGCCGTGGTGGAGCAGAAGCCCGCGCCGCTGACCAGCGTGCGCGCCGGCAGCGCGGTGACGCTGGGGCTCTCGCAGGGGCCGCCGCCGTTCATCCAAGTCCCCAACCTGACCGGCGTCGATCTGCCGCAGGCGCTGGCGCGCGCCGGCGATGCGCACGTGCGCCTGGGGCAGATCGTCTGGACTGCGTTCGGACACAGTGGTCCCCCGCGCGGCCGCGTCGTGCGCCAGTCGCCGGCGGCGGGGCTGCAGATCGATTCGGGGCAGTACGTCAGCCTGCAGGTGAGCGCGGGGCCCGGCGAGACCGGCTACTCGATCCGTCAGGTCCACGCCACCGTGACGGTGCCGCAACGTGACGACGAGGTGCAGGTGCGGGTGGTAGCGCATGATGCCACGGGTGCCAGGACGATGTTCGATTCCTATGCGCGCGCGGGTCAGAAGCTGGACTTCACCGTGACGCTCGTGGGCGGCGGCACGCTGGACACCTATCTCGGCAACGACCTGGTCGACGAGGCGAAAGTATGAGCTCGAATCCCGCTCGCGTCAAGATCGCGCCTTCGCTGCTCTCGGCGAACTTCGCGCGCATCGCCGAGCAGATCCGGGCCGTGGAGGAGGCCGGCGCCGACTGGCTGCACCTCGACGTCATGGATGGGCACTTCGTGCCGAACCTGACCTGGGGGCCGAAGATCATCGCCGATCTGCGCCCCTTGACGCGCCTGCCGTTCGACTGCCACTTGATGATCGATGCCCCGGAGCGTTATCTGCGCGACTATCGCGAGGCGGGCGCCGACTCGATCACCGTCCACTGGGAGGCGTGCCGGCACGCGAGCCGCACGATCCAGCAGATCAAGGAGACCGGCGCGCGCGCCGGCATCTCGATCAACCCGGCCACCACCGTGGCCTCGCTCGACGAGCTGCTCGACGATGTGGATCTGATCCTGGTGATGAGCGTGAATCCCGGTTTCGGCGGTCAGCGCTTCATCCCGCGCTCGTTGGAGAAGGTGCGTCAACTGCGGGTGCGGCTGGAGGAGCGCGGGCTCGATTGCGCCGTCGAGGTCGACGGCGGCGTCGGCGCGGAGAACGCCGCCGCGCTCGTGATGGCCGGTGCCGACATTCTGGTCATGGGCTCGAGCATCTTCGCCGCCCCGGATCCCGGGGCGGCCTTGCGTGAGATGCGCGGCCTGCTGGAGTGCGTGCGCTGAACGAGGGCGCTCTCGTTGCCGCGCTGCGCGCGCTCTTCGGCGAGCCTGGCGGGCGCGTGCGCGTAGGCATCGGCGACGACGCGGCGGCGTGGAGTCCGCACGCGGGGCAATTGCAGCTCATCACCGTCGACGAGGCGACGGAGGGGATCGACTTCCGGCGCGGCGCGGTCAGCTTGGAGGACGCCGGCTGGCGTGCCCTTGCGGCCAGCATCTCCGA
>JAGWST010000492.1 GCA_028869325.1 bacterium
CAAGCGATAGGCCAGGGTTGCCGCGCTCGCGTTCGCGTCGAAGCGCCCGTCCCAGGCGCGCAAGCGCTCGAGCGTGCGCGGGTCTTCGTCTGCGCCCGGATGGCGCGCGGCCGCCGCGAGCACGTCGCGCACCAGCTCCAGCTCCGGCAGCGAGAGGTCGTCCAGCTGCAGGCGCTCCATCTCCGAATCCGTCAGCCCGTCGCGCCCCGTCAACAACTCGCGGATACGATAGGCGCGATACGGCGGACCGAACGCATCCGTCAGCCGATAGGGATAGCCTGCGCCGTAGACGCGATTGTTCGCCGTGAAGACCACGGCGTCGCGCGAGGGATCGACGTGCGGAAGCTGGTCGAATGGCACGTAACCGCGCCACGCGTCGACGATGCGGCTGCCGTCGACGGCGCGCGTGCCCCAGACGCCATCGACGGGAATCAGGCCCGCCAGATGGTAGGCGACGCGGCCGCGATCGTCGGCTAGCACGAAGTTCTGCGGCGGGCCGGGATAGGCGCGCAGGGCGGCCAGCGCCGACTCCAGCGAGCCGGCACGGTCCAGCGCCAAAAACGCCGCGAGGGGCGAGTGCGCCTCACGCTGGGCGACCCAAGCTGCGGCGTAGGCCGGGAGCGCAAGCCTACCCTGGCCGTCCAGCAGGAGAAAACCGTGCGGCGTGCGCAGGCGCTCGAAGGCATGCGCCCGCGCGCCGCGCACCGCGATCTGCTCCGTTTGCGCGACGACGGCGATCCACGCATGCGTGCGCGCATCTTCGACCTCGAAGCCCTTCGGCGTCTCCCGCACGTGCTCACGGTAGAGCGTCAGCGTGGAGACGGTGGCGTTGGTCGCGCCCCAGGCGATATGGGCACCGTGGCCGAGAATCACCCCCGGCGTTCCCGGCAGCGAGGCGCCCACCACGTTCAGTCCCGGCGCATGCAGCGCGATCGCGTACCAGACCATCGGCACGGTGAAGTCGAGATGTGGATCGTTGGCCAGCAGCGCACGGCCGCTGCGCGTATGCGCCCCTCCTACGGCCCACGCGTTGCTGGCCTCGCGGTCGGCGCGCCACGGCAGCGTGTCGGCAATCGGCGGCGCCGCACCGCTGCGCGCCGGGTTACCCACGGAGGGAAACGGCGGCAGCGTCGGCACCGGCGCCGGCCTGCCCACCAGCGGCGCGTCGTAGCGGGGATCGGTGATGGAGTAGAGCGCTGCCGCGGCGGCGCTACCCACCCGCGCGTCGATACGCGCGCGGAGGGCAACCTGACTCCAGGTGTGGGTCAGATCGATGACCGTCGCCAGGCCGCAGAGCAGCGAGTCTTGCGGGCGCCACGGGCGCGGCCGATAGAGCAACGCTCGAAACTCCGGCGGCAGGGGATCGCGACGCATCGCCGCGTTGACGCCCTGGGCGAAGGCGTCGAGCGCGGCGCGCTCCTCCGGCGCAGCCTGCTGGTACATGCGCTGCGCCATCTGCTCGGGCCCGATCATCCGGTGGCGCACGTCGACGGAGAGCAGTTGCGGGCCAAAGACCTCGGCGAGGCGCCCGCCCACGAAACGGCGCAAGACGTCCATCTGAAAGAGGCGGTCCTCTCCCTCCAGATAGCCTTGCGCCTCGTAGGCGTCGTGGAGCGACCGCGCACTGACGTAGGGAAAGCCTCGCGCGTCGCGCACGACGCTCACCGGCCCCTGCAGCCCGGAGATCGCTAGCCGCCCCGCCGTCTGCGGGCGCGGCGCCAGCAGCGTCCACGAGGCAAGCCACGCGCCGCCGGCGATGATCGCCGCAGCCAGCAGCGCGCCGGCGGCGATGCCGAGGGCGCGCGGCACGGAGATCACGGCAACGGCAAGAGCGAGCCGCCCGCGGCGGGCGCGGAACTGCTGGACTCCGGCAGCCCCGACTCTACGACTTGACGGTAGGCCAGTAGGCGATTCGTGCCGCGCGTGGCCTCCGCGATCAGGTCGTACGATTGGCGAATCGCCAGATTCAGATGGGCCGTGTCGTAGTCGTAGCGAAAGGTGCGCAGCTCCTTTTGGATCTGCTTGTTGAGCAGATCCAGCGCGCGGTACGATTGCGTTATCTGCGCGCTGGCCTGCTCGTAGGTGGGAAAGTTCGTCGCGATGATCTGTTTCTGGATTGCGGCCTGCTCGATCTTCTGCTTCAGCTCCTGGGCGCGCACGCTCTCCGGGTCCGCCTTCAGCGCGATGTCGAGCGC
>JAGWST010000493.1 GCA_028869325.1 bacterium
CGTCGGCCGCATAGATGCTGGTGAAGTCGTTGGCCACCTGCTGCCACTGCGGCGTGGTCAGCTGGCCGATGTCCGCGTTGTCGACCCAGACGTTGAGCTCCGGCCCCTGCGCCGCCAGCGTCGCGGCGACGCCTTGATAGGTGATGTTGGAGGTGCCGATCGTCGCAACCGCCACGCACCACGTGCGGCTGGCGCCGACGGCGTACGCCGTGCCATTGCCGGGGGCGGGCGGCGCGGGACAGTTGCCGCCGGTTGGGACGGGGGTGCCCGTGGGCACGGGCCCCGGCGGCGTGGTGCCGCCACCGCCACCACCGCCGCACGCGGAGAGCGTCAGCGACGTTGCGGCCAAGAGCGCAAACAGGAAAGTACGGACCGGCAATGCCACCACGCAGCGTTCCTCACTCACGTCGACCAAGCGTTCTGTGGCCTTACGTTCCGAGGAGATACGGAGTCTCCCCCTGTCGAACTCGGTGACGATGGTCACGGGGGTCTATACCGCTCCGCGGCGCGCGGCGACGATCTGCACGCTCGCCTTGCTCTTTGTCGCCGCTCTCGCCGTTGGCGCGGGCGTGGGCGCCGTGCGCTACGCCCCCGGCGCCGTGCTGCGCGCGGCCTTGCATCCGTTCGGTACGGGCGGCGCCGATCAAGTGCTCTGGATGCTGCGCTTCCCGCGTGTCTTGATCGCTGCGTTGGTCGGCGCGGCGCTCTCGCTGGCCGGGGCTCTCCTGCAGGGCATGCTGCGCAATCCGCTGGTCGATCCCTATCTCACCGGCGCCAGCGCCGGCGCGGCCTGCGCGGTGGCGGTAGCGCTGGTCATCGGCTTCGCGCTGCCGGCGTTGCCGCTGGTGGCCTTCGTCGCCGCCGTGGCGACCTCGGCATTGGTGGCCGTGCTGGCGCGAACGGGCAGCGGGATCTCGGCGGAGCGTCTGATCCTGGCGGGCGTCTCGCTCTCGGCGCTCTTCGCGGGCATCGTGACGCTGGTCTTGGTGATGGCGCCGCCCTCCAGCAGCTCGTTGGGCATCCTCGCGTGGCTGGGCGGGAGCCTGGCGGGGCGAGGCTGGCCGGAGCTCTCGTGGGCCGCGCTCTATGCGCTGGCCGGCGCAGTGGTGGCGCTGGCGCTGGCGCCGGCGCTCAACGCGCTGCGCCTGGGCGACGAGCGCGCGCGTGCGCTGGGCGTCAACGTCGATCGCACGCACTGGGCCATCGTCGGCTCGGCCGCGCTGCTCACGGCGGCGGCGGTGAGCGTCTCCGGCATGGTGGGCTTCGTCGGCTTGATCGTGCCGCACGTGGCACGGCGCATGGTGGGCAGCGACGCGCGCTGGATGCTGCCGGCGTGCGCGCTGGCCGGCGCGATTCTGGTCATCGCGGCCGATGCGCTCTCGCGCGCGCTGCTGCCGCCGCTGGAGCTGCCGCTGGGCGTGCTGCTCTCGCTGCTGGGCGTGCCCGCCTTTCTCTATCTGGCCTTTCACCGGAGAGCCGCATGATCGACGTGCGCGAGGTGGCGCTGGGCTACGGCGACTGCGTCTTTCTGCGTGGCATCACGCTCGGCGTGCGCTCCGGCGAGGTGCTGGCCTTGGTTGGCCCCAACGGCGTCGGCAAGACCACGCTGCTGCGGGCGATGGTGGGGCTTCATTCGCCCAGCGCCGGCGACGTGCTGATCGACGGCCTCCCGCTGCGCGGCATGGCGGCGCGCGAGCGCGCGCGCCGCGTGGCGCTGGTCTCCGCCGACGCCCCGGTCGTCGAAGGCCTCTGCGTGCGCGAAGTGGTGGCCTCCGGGCGGCTCCCCTATCGCCCGTGGTGGCAGTGGTCGGCGCACGCGGAGGACGACGACGCGGTGGACGATGCGTTGCGCCGCACGGAGCTGGAGGAGCATGCGCAACGCTCCTTCCATGCGCTCTCCAGCGGTGAGCGGCAGCGCGTCTGGATCGCGCTGGCGCTGGCGCAGCGCGCGCGCACGCTGCTGCTCGACGAGCCCACCAGCCATCTGGACGTGCGCCATGCCTTCGAGGCGCTGCGCATGCTGCGCGCCTTTGCCGCCGGCGGACACGCGGCGGTGGTGGTGCTGCACGATCTCAACCTGGCCGCGGCCTTTGCCGACCGCATCGCGCTGTTGGGATGCGGCACGCTGCTGGAGTGCGGCGAGCCCGGGCGCGCGCTGGACGAGAGCCTGCTGCGGCAAGCCTACGGCGTGCGCATCGACGTGCAACGACAGCCCGACGGCCGCGTAGTGGCCTTCGCCAACCCTAACGCATGAAGGAGAACGGGATGGACGCGACGCCGGCGATCACGCCGCAGGAGGCGCAGCGCATGCTGGGGGCGCTGGCGCTGGCGGAGCTCTTCGCCTTCTCCGTTCGCGAGCTGGGCCCGGGATCGTGCACCATGGAGGCGCCGTTTCTCGATCTCTTTCTGCGTCCCGGCGAGCTGGTCAGCGGCCCCGTCTACATGGCGCTGGCCGACGCCGCGGTTTGGGTGGCGCTGATGACGATCGTGGGGCCGATGCCGATGGCCGTCACCAGCGAGCTGACCAGCAACTTCCTGCGCGGCGCCGTGCGCGAGGACGTGCTCTGCGCGGCGCGCATCCTCAGCCTGGAAGGCGGCATCGCGCACGCCAGCGCCCAGTGCACCACGCGCGCGGGCGTGGTGCTGACCCATCACTCCGCCACCTACAGCCTGCCGCCGCGCTCCAACGGCCTCAGCCGCGCAGGCGAACGTTGAAGTTGCGGCCCTCCCAGTTGCCCGGCTCGCTCCAACGGAAGGTGAACTCGATGATCGCGCCGCCCTGCAGTTGGCCGGTGGGAATGTCGACCAGATGGATGCCCAGACCCGTGTCTCGCGTCTGCACGTCGTGCGTGCTGCCCCAGCCGTCGGTGGTGTAACGCACCGTGGCCGCGGAGGTCAGCTCCAAGCGCAGGGTCTTGCCGCGCTCCATGCGCGCCGGCTTGTGGTCGAAGCGCCAGGTGGTCCACGGCGTCGAGGGAACCTCGCCGTGGTAGCGCTGCCAGACCGAGGCGGGGCGATCGAAGGGGCGTCCCAGCGCGGCGCTGGCCACCAGCTTGATGAACTCGCCGTGTGCCCAGACCAAGGGCATCGCGCCGCCCGAGGGGCGCCCCGGATAGAGATCGTGCCGCGGGATCGGCTGCGCATCCCAGATCTGCTCGGGGATCATGCCGCCGCAGCTCGCCATCGCCGCCATCGCGCGCAGATATGGCAGCGGGTCCTCACCGACCGCTAGCGCGTAGTGGCCGCGCTCTCCCGTGAGCAGCGGCCAGGGGCGGCCGATTCCCGTACCGTCGAAGGCGGAGCCGTCCTCGTGCTCGCCGTAGCCGTCGCCGGGATACCGGTGCCAGGAGGGCCCGGTGGGCAGATCGGCGCGCAGCAGCGCGTCGGCGACCTTCACGCTGGCGGCGATCTTCGGATCGTCGGCCTTGCGCAAGCCCAGGCGTACCAGCTCGAGGAACTCCA
>JAGWST010000494.1 GCA_028869325.1 bacterium
ATCAAGGCGAGATCTTCGTGAAGCGCATCGACGCAAACACGCACATCGCACTCTCCAAGGCCATGGAGCTCTTCGACCTGGACCGCGACTACGGCTCAATCGAAGCGGCGGGCGGGCGTCTCCAAGCGCGCACGTTCTTGGTCGGCATCGGATGCGATTGGCTCTTTCCGCCGGAGCAGGTACACCACACCTGGCGACGCCTGCGGCAGGGCGGTGCCGACGCGGCATACCTGTTCATGGAGTCCGACCACGGCCACGACGCCTTCTTGGCTGAGCCGGAGTCGCTGACCGAGCTGCTGCGGCCGGCGCTCGCGCCGCTCTACGCCGGAGCGCCGCCGCCGCATGCCAAGCCCGCCCTGGTGTAGGTCTCTAGCGCACGGCTTGACGCCGCGCCACCTCGGTCAGCTTCACCGTGACGACCGAGCCCTTGGGAACGGTCACGTTCTGCCGGTTGTTCTTCGCGAGAAAGTAGCCTCCGGCTGCGCCGGCAAGACCGCCGATGTTTACACCGACCACCTTCCCGAGATAGTTTCCAACGAGCATGCCGGCAACGGCGCCGCCCGCCTCCTTGAGCGCGTTGCTCTTGGTCTTCTGGGTGAGATGCGTCACTTGGCCCTGAACGGAGTAGACGTTGCCGCCGGCCGTGTTGAGCCGATCGAAAGCGATCTCGACCTTGCCGGGCCGCCCTTGACCGGCTCGCTGCACCGCGGTGACGTGCCCATACATCGTCGCCCCGACCACGCCTCCGCTCCCGTCAGCAGACGTTACATTGCTGAGCGTGATCGTCTGCCCCACTTGGGCGTCTTTCGAACTGAGATCCTGCGTCATCGTGCCGTTCAGCTGCGTTCCGACGCCGACGCTCTGCGCCCACGCGCCAACGCTGGTGAACGATACTGCCATGGCGAGAATTGCGGCCGCTAACCCAAAACGCATGGAATGACCTCCGTCGATTGCGGACCTTGGTAGATTGCTCGGTTATTGTACCCGCTTTCGGCGCCGCATGCGCCTGCCCGACCGGGAGCCCCGGCCGTCTCGCCAAGCGCCCCGACCGTCGGACAGGTTACTGCGCGGCTGGCGTCGCGGCGGCCGGAGCCGCGGTCGCATCGCCCGGGCAGCCCTTGAGCTTCGTGTAGCCGCTCGGCGTTGTGTACTGCATCACGTAGCGCACCAGCGGCGGCTCCTTGGCGGCCTTCGGCGCCGGCGGCCATTGGAACGTGACCCCGGCGCCGAGGTTCTTCACGTTCTGCGCCGACCACGGGTTGGCGGCCTCGTTTGGATAGTACCACGGGTAGTCGAGGTTGACGTCGTCGCTGTGATGGTCCGGGAAGTGTACGATCATACGGATGCGCACGAAGAAGCCGCCCGTGCTCTTGTCGTACTCGGAGATGCCGTTGATGTCGACGAACTCGACGTATCCGCACGGTTCGTCCGCCGCCGCGGCACCGCTGCCGGTCCCGCTCGTGCCTTGACCCGTTCCCTCACCTCCGGGGCCGGCGCCGCCCACCGGCGGCCCGGCCAGAGCCGCTCCGGCGCCTTGGCCGCCCATCACGATCGCCACCGGATTGAGTCTCGAATGATGCTGCGTGTGCACGCGCGGAGGGGCCTGCGCTTTGCGTGTGACGCGGCGTCGCGGCGCAGCACTGCCGGGTGTCGCGACTGCGACGTGCGCCGGTGCGATCGTTGCGATGCGCCGCGGGTGCACCGCTAGCGGCGTGGGTTTGGGTGGACGGGGCGTTGGGATCGGCCGGCGCTCGATCGTTACGACGCGCACGACGGTCACGACTTCCTTGGCGGCCGGGGCAGCGCTGCGCGGCGGATGGAAGACAGCGGCGCCGAACCCATGTAATGCCAGCGAGATCGCAAACGCAAGCGCGAGCCGCCGCACGTCGTCGTTCCACCGTCCGAAGAACGACCGAATCCGTCCGCCGCCCGATCGCGCTGCCATTGCGCCGAGGCTTTCGCGGCGTCCCGACTCCCTCCCGGCATGGCCGAGATCGCGAGCGACGCGACATGAACTGTTATTGGAATCACTCTCATAGCGTCGACGCGATCACAGAGCAAGGGCTTGGTGGGCGATGACGGGCTCGAACCGCCGACATCCTCCTTGTAAGGGAGGCGCTCTCCCAACTGAGCTAATCGCCCGTGGTCTCTAGGAGGCAGCCTCTTGGGCTCCGCAGGCCCTCGCTCCTCTGCCCGCGCCCGCCAAATTCGTTCGCCACGGCGGGCTCCAGCCGCCCTCGACTAAGGTCTCAACGCCGATAAGCCGACTCTACCTGGTACAGCACTCCAACACCGCTATGCATGGATCGCCGCAGTGGAGGACGGCCAAAGTGCCAAGTCAGGCCCTTCTTCGTCCCCAGCCCAACGATACGCTCGCGCGCCCGCGTCTTCACCATCTGCTCGACCGGGACGGCTCGGCGCGCGTCATTCTCATCGCCGGAGCCCCCGGCTTCGGCAAGAGCGTGTTACTGCGCGATTACGCCGCCGCGCGACGCGGCGTCTATCTGCGTATCGAGCGCGGTGAGAGCGCCGCCTGCGCCCGCCAGCGCGTCGCCGAGGCGCTCGGCGCTGGCGGCGCGAGGTGCGCGGCGCATTCGGGCCTCATCAAAGTCTTGCACCAGCTCGGCCCCTCGCTGCTCCTCATCGACGACGCCGACGCCGGCGCTCCGGATTGGCTCGACGCGATGAATGCGCTCTTTGAAGATGCACCGGAGAACATACGGTTCGTCGTTGCGGCACGATCGCGCGACGTCGTCCGCGATGCGCGCCTCTTCGTCGAGGGGGTTGCCGCGCGCTTGCCTGCGCAAGCGTTCGCGTTCTCCTTGCAGGAGCTGGCCGAGCTCTGCGACCTGCGCGGTGTCTCGTATGCCGCCAAGGATCTCGACGCCCTCATCGGCCGCACCGCTGGCTGGCCGATCATCGTCAACGCCTGCGTGCGCCTTGCGGCGACCCAGGGCCACGGGCTCGGAGGAGCCTTCGACCATTGGTGTGCCGCGCATCGCTCCACCTTCTCCGACTACGTCCTCCAGGAGGCGGGCCGCGCCGGCAAGCTTGCCACGTTTCAACGCGTTCTCTCCGCCAAAGGCGTGACGAACGGCGCGGACTTCGAGTCACTGGAGCGGGCTGGTCTGTTTGTGGAGTTCGACGGGCGTCAATTCGCCGTCTTTCGTGCCTTGCGCGATATCTTATCGAGCCCCGATGGGGCCTCGTATGCCGTCGCCTCGCTTCCTCCACTTCCGATGACCGTCCACGTGTTGGGAGAGTTCGAGACGTGGATCGGCAACCGCCGGATCAAATGGCTCCGCAGGCGCGACGCACAGATCTTCAAGTACGTGCTGCTGAAGCCGGACGGCCGGGCCTCACGTGATGAGTTGCTGGACGCATTCTGGCCCGGACGCGATCGCCAGCTCGCGGCGCAAGCGTTGCGCACTGCGTGCAGCAACATCCGCCACGCGCTCTGCGACGTCATCGGATCGGCACAAGGCGCGTGCTATTTCCGGGCGAATGGTGAGATCTGCGTCGCGAGAGAGAACATCGTCCTCGATCTCCAGAGCTTCACCTCACATGTCGCCGCGGCTAGAGCCGCCGCCCTGCAAGACGACGCCAGCGCCGCGATCTCGCACTTGGAGTCCGCTCGCGAACTCTACCATGGGTCCCTGATCGCCGATGTTCCGAAAGCTCACTACGCGCAACTGGCGGCCGACATCGATCGGACATATGCCTCGCTCGATCCTTGGATCGATGCGCTGCGCGATGCATCGAGCGCCCATAGCTATCCGCAAGCGGTGCGACGTTCGGCCTCGTCCCCGATCGCGACGGTGTCGTCGAGGGTGAGGAGGTCACCCAGCGCCAACGCGCTCCGGCGCGCCGCCCCCGCAGCGAGCTCGACGACGGTGAACGCCCGGCGATAGCCCACGTAGATCCTGCCCGACGGCGTAGCCTCGACGATGCGAACCAGGCGCTGGCACTCGTCGAGAAAGAGGATGTCGATCGGCGCGAGCATGCCCACCGTGTGAACCGCGCTGCAGCGATCGAACCATAGCCCATCATCGTCATCGATCCGGCGCCGGCCCAGGAGCCCCACGGTGCGCCGCCAAGCGGACTCGGCGCGTACGACGCGCGCGGCCACGAGGCATCGCTGCGTCTGGTCGATCAGGCACGCCACCTCAGCCGTGCACCTTCAGGCCGATCCCGATTGCGATTGCCGCGGCCAGATACGGCGCGAATGCCACCGGGGACTTTCCGCGATCCCGCACGACCGAGATCACGGTCGCGGCTAGGCAGGCAAGGGCGAAGGCCAGCAGCGCCGTCTGCATGCCGAGGATCGCGC
>JAGWST010000495.1 GCA_028869325.1 bacterium
CGGTGGCCGGCGTCGCCGGCGCGCCGTCGAAACAGTATCCCAACGTCGATCTGAAGCAGGCGATCGCGATTGCCGTGGCGGGCTCTCCCGTCCTCGCATCGGCGCGCGCCGACGCGGCACTGGCGGCTGTTCAAGTGCGGCTGGCACAGGCCAACGCGTTGCCGAACCTCTCCGTGAGCGGCACGACCGCGCGCTTTCGTGGTAGCACGCGCTCCAGCGGCGGCGCGACGGGCGGAGGAACGGCGACGCCGTCGCCCGCCGGTGGGGGCTCCATCGCGGTGACGTCCAACTCGCTCTCGGTAGGCGTGCGGCAACTGCTCTTCGACGGCTTCCACACGGAGGCGCAGATTCACGCGGCGGATGCCGCTGCGGTCGCGGCGGCCGATACCTATCGCAGCAGCCTGGATCAGTTGGGACTCAACGTCGCCAAGGCCTACTACACCGCGCTCTCTGCCGAGCGCCAGACGGGCGCCGCGCTCGCCTCGCTGAAGAACGCGCAGACGCAGCGCGACCTGGTGGCCGCGCAGGTCGCCGTCGGCACGGCGGCGCGAAGCAACATCTCCAACGCCGAGCTGCAGGTGGCGCAGGCGCGCCTGCTGGTGATTCAAGACCAGGCGTCGGCGCTCAATGCGCTGGCGGCGTTCTCGACCACGCTGGGTGTGAGCGCGAACGAGGTCGTCCAGCCGGTCGACGACGTGCCGACCAACGATCCGGGCACGATGACCTCGCTGCCGGTTCCAAGCTACCAGGAGGCGTTGCAGCGGGCGCTCGCGCTACGCCCGGATTACGCCGCGGCGACCGAGCAAGTCGTCGCCGCGGAACGCAGCGTGCGCGCCGCGCGCGCCGCACGCTGGCCGAGCTTGGTAGGCACGGCAAGCTCCGGGACCAGCAGCACGGATCTGGTCGGCGGAGGCTTCCAGCCCGCCTGGAGCATCGGCGCACAGCTCACGCTGCCGATCTACGACG
The DNA here is from genome assembly GCA_028869325.1 of bacterium. Lineage (GTDB taxonomy): Bacteria > Vulcanimicrobiota > Vulcanimicrobiia > Vulcanimicrobiales > SCRA01 > SCRA01. The sequence goes on from JAGWST010000495.1 coordinate 967, forward strand.
GCGGCCTCATCGCGGCAACCGTCAGCCAGGCCCAGGAGACGGAGCTCAAGGCGCAGGCCACCGCGCGCCAAGCGCAGCTCGTGCTGCAATCCGACGTGAAGCAGGCGCTGGTGAGCCTGGCGTCCGCCAAGGCGGCGCTGGTGGCCGCCAATCAGGAGCGTGCGACGGCGGACGAGCAGCTGCGGGCAACGGAGGCGCAGTACAAGGCGGGCGTGACCACGCTGCCGCTGCTCCTGCAGGCGCAGACCGGCTACACCTCGGCGCTCGTCGACCAGGTAAACGCCGCCTATGGCGTGCGGCAGGCCGAGCAGCAGTATCTCTTCGCCATCGGTGACAACATCAAGATGTAACGTTTCCGCTGCGAGAAAAACGGCAAGGTCCCGCCTCTCGGAGACGAGAAACGCGAAAGATGAGCACCTCCGCCGTACCCGTCGCTGTCGAGGACCCCGTCAACGCAGCCATCCTGGCGATCTCCGAGGACCGCCTGCAAGGCTTCCAGACGGACCCGTTCGGGGCGATCGCGGCTGGATCGGGGGTCGCGGTCGAGACGGTCATCGAGCGCGTGCGCGAAATGCTGCGCGCCGGCGTCGTCCGGCGCGTCCGGCAGACGCTGATGGCCACCAATCTCGCGCGCGGGGCGCTGGTCGCGTGGCAGGTCCCCTCGGAGAGGCTGGACGCCGCCTTTGAGTACATGTACCGTGAGGATCCCTTCAGCGGCCACGTGGTGATCCGTTCCACGGATGCAGCGACGCCCGGCTCCACCTATCGGCTCTGGACCACGTTGAAGGTGCCGCAAGGCTTCTCCATCGAGCGCCACGCGGAGTTCCTGCGCGGCCGAGTCGGCGCCGACCACGTTCGTTTAATGCCGGCGAAGCGGCTCTTCGCCCTGGGCGTGGGGCACGTGCGGCGGCGCGGCTTGGCGATCGGCAGCAAGGCCGACGTCCCCGCCGACGTTCTCGATACGCAGATCGTGGAGCTCGCGCCGCTGGAGTGGCGCGTCTTGATGGCGCTCAAGCGCGAGTTCGCCGCCGGGGAGATCGTGCGCGATCTGTGGACGGCGCGAGCCGCCGAGGCCGGCGTCGATCTCGAGACGTTCGGCGGCGTCGCGCGCTCGCTCAACGAGCGCGGGGTCATTGGCCGCTTCTCCACGTTTCTGGAGCACGTCAAAAGGACGGTGGGCGAGACGCCCGTCACGCGCTACAACGCGCTCTTCCATTGGGCGGTCCCCGAAGGGCGCGAGATCGAGACGGGGCGCGAGGTCGGCCGCTTCCATATCATGACGCACGCCTACTGGCGGGAGGGCGGCCCCGAGTTTCGCAACGTCAACATCATGGGTGTCGCCCACGGTCTGGAGAAGCAGGTGCTGCTGGACCACAAGGCGGCCATGGACGAGCATCTCGCCGCCAGCGGCATCCCCGTGAGCTACACCAACGTCTTCTGGGGCGGCCGCAGCGAGATCAAGCCCTCGGAGATCGCGCCCCGCGCCTACGAGGAGTTCTGCCTGCGTGCCGGCCTCGACCCGGCCGCGATGAGAGAGCGGTAAGGGGCCGCCCTCCCGACAAGGGATGGCCTCGGCGCCGCGCCAACTGGAGGCCGGTTTGCTCTTCTTGCAAGGAGGGTTCATGCTGCGTGCTCTCGCCGTGGCCGCGCTGCTGCTGGCGTTTGGCGGCTGCACCAAGATCACGGCGAACGGAGCGGGTGCGGGGGCGCACCCTTGGACTCAGGCCGGCGTGCTGCGCTGGTCGGAGAATGCGGAGCCGCACAGTCTCAACGTTCTGCTCGACTCCTCCTCTGTCACGAACGACATCGGCTCATTCGCCTTCCAGTACACGGTCCGCTACGACGATCGAGGCAACCCGGTGCCCGACGCGGTGACGCGCGTTCCCAGCATCGCCAACGGTGATGTCGCGAAGGACGGCATGACCATCACGTACCGCCTGCGCCCGGACCTCAAGTGGAGCGACGGCGCGCCGCTCACCTGCCGAGACCTGGAGTTCACCTGGCAGGCCGTGCTCAATCCCAAGAACAACGTCGTGACCACCGACGGCTACAAGGACATCGGCAGCATCACCTGGAGCGATCCGCACGTCTGCGTCCTCCACATGAAGCGGCTCTACGCGCCCTTCCTGCAGCAGCTCTGGAGCGTCAACGGCAACGCGCCGATTCTGCCGGCGCATCTGCTGGCGAAGTACCCCCAGATCAACGACGTGCCCTACAACAGCCTACCCGTCACCAGCGGGCCGTTCATGTTCACCAAGTGGCAGCGCGGCGTCGAGATCGAGCTCAAGCCGAACCCCTATTGGCCGGGTCCCAAGCCCAAGCTAAGAGAAGTCATCTTCAAAACGATGCCGGACGAGAACACGATGCTGGCGCAACTGCAGGCGCACGAGATCGATATGCTGGCGCGCGGCTCGACGCACCAATGGGCGCAGCTGCGGGCGGTCTCGGGGATCACGGCGATGGCGGTGCCGTCGTTCTTGTTCGCTCATGTGGACTTCAACCTCGAGCGGCCGCTGCTCCAGGACCACGCCATTCGCCTGGCGATCGCGATGGCGATCGACAAGCGGGCGATCATCGACAAGCTGCTCTTTGGGCTAGCCGACATCGCCTGGACCGACCAGTCGCCGCGCCTCTCCTGGGCCTATGACCCGACGCTGAAGCACTACACCTTCGATCCCGCCGCGGCGAACCGGCTGCTGGACGACGACGGCTGGAAGATGGGGCGCGACGGGGTGCGCCGCAAGGGGGAGAAGTCGCTGCGCTTCACCATCTCCGCCGCCGCCGAGAGCGCCCTCGGCACCCAGATCGAGACCCTGCTGCAGGCCGACCTGAAGGCGATCGGCGTGGCGCTCTCCGTCAAGAACGCGCCGACCACCGTGCTCTTCCAAAACGACGCGAACGGCATCATCCAAGGCGGCAAGTACGATCTGGCGCTCTTCTCTTGGAGCTCCGCCGCCGACCCCGACGACTCGGCGATCTACGCCTGCGACAACTTCTCGCCGCACGGGCAGAACAACATGCACTGGTGCAACCCGCGCGCCAGCGCGGCGATGAAGGCAGCGCTGCAGACCATCGTCCGCGCGCGCCGCAAGGCCGACTACCGCATCGTCCAGCAAGAGATGCTCGAGGATGTACCGACGATCGTGCTCTACTTCGCCCGGCAGACGTTCGGCTACAATACGGACCTGACGGGCTTCTCACCCTCGCCCGTGATCAGTCCCTTCTACGACACCCAGAGGTACGCGATCTGATGGCGATGCACCGCGCTCTGGGTGCGCTGGCTCTCGTGCTCGTGCTGCCCGCCCTCGCCGCCGGCTGCACGAAGGTCGAGAGCGGCTCGAGCGGCGGCGCCCATCGGAATCCCAAGACGATCCCCGGGGTGCTGCGCTACACCGATACGAC
>JAGWST010000496.1 GCA_028869325.1 bacterium
GCGCAGTCGGCGGCGGTGCAGGCTACGATCTGCAAACTCAACTACCCTTAAAAACAGCCGCGCGAAAATGCGCGGCTGCTCTGAGGCTTCCCTATATGACTCCTCCGCTAGGCGTGTGCGTGCGTCAGCGCGGAGTCGCCGTGGTGCAGCGCGGTGATGAACATCGAGCCCGGCTCGTGGGTGATGACGAAGGGCAGCCGGCTCTCGACGGTTACCAGCTGCGGCGTGACGCCGCAACCCCAGAAGACCGGAACCTCGCCTGGCTCGATCGGCAGCGGGTCGCCTTCGTCCGGCTTGGCGACGTCGGCGATGCCGATCTTCGCGGGGTCGCCCCAGTGCACCGGCTCGCCGTGCCCCTCAACGTAGCCGCGCGTCACGTCGCGCACGCCCTCCACGTCCTGCGCGCGAAAGACGCGCATGCTCACCACCATGCGCCCGTGCAGGCGCCCCGCGGGAGCCAGCGGGACGTTGGTGCGGTACATCGGCACGGTGGTGCCCAGCTGCTGGTGGCGCAGCGGATAGCCGGCGTCCACGAGCGCGCGCTCGAACGTGAACGAGCAACCGATGAGAAACGAGACCAGATCGTCGCGCCAGAGGTCGCGGATGTCGTGGCGCCGCTCCGCCAGCTCGCCGTTCTTCCACAGCCGGTAGCCGGGGAGGTCGGTGCGCAGATCGCTGCCGGGGGCGCAGCGCGGCTCCGCCGTGCCGGCGGGGAGCTCCTCAACCAGCGGGCAGGGGACGGGGTTGCGCATGCACAGCCCGCGCACGTCGGGGGCATACTCCGCCGGGACGATGACCAGGTTCGCCTGCACGTACTCGGGGCAGAGGCCGCTGGTGGTGCCGGTCATCTCGCCGCTGCGGATACGCCGGATGACCTCGTCTCGCGTCATGCCAGCAGTATACCAGGCTCTCCTCGCCCTCCGGAAGGCATCGGGCACCGCGCGCGCTAACTGCGCGTGCGCATGCCAACGATCGAGCGCGCGCTGGCGATCTGCGCGGGCGGAGGTGCCGGAGACGTGCTGCTGGCCACGCCAGTGCTGCGTGCGCTGCGCGCCGGCGGCGCGCGATTCGTCGCGGCGCTGACGGCTCCGCGCCATCGCGAGGTGTTGCTGGAGAACCCCGAGATCGACGCGCTGCTGCTCGACGAGGCGCCTCTGCGCGAGATGGCGCGCCGCCTGCGCATGGAGCGCTTCGACGCCGTGATCGTGACCTGGGCCACGCCGCGCTATGCGCTCATGCCGTGGCTGGCAGGCATTCCACGGCGCGTGGGGCAGGCGCGCCGGCCCTACTCGCTGCTCTTCAACACGCGCGTGACGGTGCGCAGCGAGGTGGGGGACCGGCGGACGCACTGGACGCAGATCCTGCTGGACTACGCGCGCGCCCTGGATTGCCCGGAGGTGGATCCCACGCCCAGCTTTCGCGTGACGGAGCAGGCGCGCGCGGCGATCGCGCGGCGCGTTGCCCCCGGCGGCTACGTGGTGCTGCACCCCACGCGCGGCCTGGAGCTCAACGGCCGCCGCTGGCCGGTGGAGACGTTAGCGGCGGTGGCCACCCGCCTACGTGAGCGCTTCTCGCTGCCGGTGATCCTCAGCGGAACCGTGAGCGACCGCCCGATCGCCGAGGCGATCGCCGCGGCATCGGGTGCCTGCAGCTTGGCCGGCGAGACCAGCTTCAGCGAGTTGGCCGCGCTGCTGGAGGGCGCGCGCCTCTGCGTGGCCGTGGACTCCGGGCCGATGCACGTTGCGGCATGCTTGGGCACGCCCACCGTCGGCATCTTCGCGCTGCAGAGCGACGAGCCGCAGCGCTGGGCTCCGTTGGGCCCGCGTACGGCCGTGGTGGGCCCCGTCTACCCGTGTCCGACCGCGCATCGCAAGGAGACGTGCCCCGACTTCGCCTGCCTGCGCCAGCTGGAGCCGCAGCGCGTGATCGCGGCCGCGGAGGCGTTGCTGACGCGCGTCTAGTGACGGCTGCGCGCCGCTAGGCGGCGCGCGGGCGCATGGTTTCGCGCGCCAGCTCCAGCAGATAGGCCAGCGGCGGCGAGAGCCACTTGTCCTTGTGGCGCGCCATGACGGTGAAGAAGCGCAGCGAGGCGAGCGAGAGCGGCAACGCCGCCAGCGTTCCCTTGGCGATCTCCGCTTGCACGGCGATCTTGGGCAGGATGGCGATGCCCGCGCCGGCGGCCACGCATTGTTTGATCGCCTCGTTGCTGCCGAACTCGATGGTGCTCGAGGGCCGCACGCCGCTCTGCGCGAGCAGCTCCTCGAACCGCGCGCGGTAGGTGCAGCCCTTCTCGACGGCCAGGATGGGCTCGCCCTCCAAATCGCGCGGCGTGATGCGGGCGCGGCGCGCCAGAGGGTGGCTCGGCTCGGCGATGAGCACCAGCGGCTCGCGGCGCAGCGCCTCCACGGCGAGGTCGCCGGCGAGCCGGTGCTCCTCCATCAGAAACGCCACGTCGATCTCGCCCGCGCTCACGGAGCGCCGCAGCTCGGGGCAGAGGCCGGGCTGGAAGACGAGTTGGACGTGCGGAAAGCGTCTGCGGAAGGCCGTGAGGACGCGCGGGAGATGATAGGTGCAGAGCGACTCCGGCGCCCCGATGCGCAGGGTATCGACGGCCTCGCCGTTACGACCCACCGCGCTGCGCGCCTCGCCGGCCAAGCGCAGGAGCTGCTCCGCATACGCCACCAGGCGTCCACCGGCGTCGGTGAGCACGATGCGGCGCCCCAGACGCTCGAAGAGCGGCGTCTCCAGCTCCTCTTCCAACGCCTGGATCTGCGCCGTGACGCTCGACTGCGCATAGTTCAGCTCCTCCGCCGCGCGCGTGACGTTCAACGTTTTGGCGACGGTGCGAAAGGCGGCGAGTTGGCGCAGCTCCATGGGTGCTTGCCCTCCGGAGGATGATCGTTGCGGGCGATGGTTCGTATCGGAACAATCGTGCAAGGCGTTGAGAGAACGATGCTACCATGGCGGCGTAGCCTTCGTCCACAGGAGCCACTCGCCCGCATGTCGTCACACTCGGCGCTCGGCCGCCTCCACGCCGTCGCGCTCTACCTTGGAGCCGTGCTCGGCTCGGGCGTGCTCATCGTTCCCGCCCTCGCGGCCGACCTCGCCGGCCCTGCCTCGCTCGTGGCGTGGGTCGGGATGGCGATGGTGGCGTTGCCGATGGCGCTGACGATGTCCACGCTCGCCGCCCGTTTCCCCGGAGGCGGAGGCGTCTCGACGTTTGTCGAGCGGGCCTTTGGCCAGAGCGCCGGGGCGCTCGTGGGTTGGCTCTTCTTTCTGGCCATCCCGTTCGGCGCACCGATCTCAACTTACGTCGCCGCCACCTACGCGGCGGCCGCCTTCGCCCTGCCGGCGTTCGCGGTGGGCCCACTCTCCTTGGCGATGTTGCTCGGCGTGTTGACCGTCGTCTATCGCGGCATGCGTACGGCGGCGTGGCTGCAAGTGGGCGTGGTGGGTGCCATCGCAACCCTGCTGGTCGTGGCCGTGGGAGGCGGCGTCTGGCACGTGCGCGCGGAGCATTTCGCACCGTTCGCGCCGCACGGCATCGCGGGGGTGGGGCGCGCCGCGGCGATCATCTTCTGGTCGTTCATCGGCTGGGAGGCGGTGACGCACCTCTCCGGCGAGTTCCGCGACCCGCGCCGAGATCTCGTCCCCGCCGTCACGATCGCCGCCGCCATCGTCACCGTGCTCTACGTGGGCACGGGCTTCGTCACCGTCGGCACCGGCAGCTACGGCGGCGGGCGCAGCGCCGCATCATTGGTGCTGGTGATGCGGGGCTCCCTGGGCGTGGCGGCGGGATGGGCAACGGGAGTGCTGGCGATCTCGTGCGTCTGCGCGATGCTGGTGACCTACCTGAGCGGTGCGGCTTCGCTGGCGCGCTCGCTAGCGGAGCGCGGCATGGCGCCGGCCTTCATGGGCATCGGCAATGGCGCTGGGGCGCCCGCTGGCGGGCTGCTCGCAATCGGCGCTCCCAGCATGGGTGTCTTGGTGGCGCTGCTCTCCGGCACCATCTCGCTGCAAGTGCTGATCCTGCTGCCCTCAGCGAGTTTCATCGCCACCTATCTGCTGGGAACGGCGGCGGGCGTGAAGCTCGCGCGCACGGGTGGAGAGGCGGGCTTGGCGTGGATCGCCTTTACCACCAGCGCCATCATCTATCCGTTCTTAGGCTGGGGTGCCCTCTATCCGTTGGCCGCCGCAGTACCCGCGTGGCTGTGGGCGCGGCGCCATCGCGGCGCAGCGGCGGGTACCGTGGTCGAGAGCCACTCCACCAGTACCTGAGCCACGGCGGGGCCGGTGCGGCCTTTCAGAGGCATCATCCGCGCAGTTGTTGGGCTCATAGCTCCCGTATCGCCGTTTGCAACGATGGAGACGGTGCGATTAGGCCACGAGGAGTGCGACGCCCGCGCCCGCGGCAGCGGTGCGCAGTCGTTCATCGAGGGTTGCAAGTGGAAGGCCGAATCGCACGGCCAGCGAGAGATACGACGCATCGTAGACGCTAAGGCCGTGCTCTCGCGCGAGTGCGAGCTCCACGTCTAGGTGCTCGAGGGTCGCCAGCGGGTCGATCTCGATCTCCAGGCTCGAGAGTGCGTCCAGCAATCGTTTGGTGGCGCCCGGCACAATTCGCTTTCGACGCTCCGCGCTCAGCAGCGCGTTCGCAACTTCGAAAGGCCAAATAGCGGGAGCGTGACCGTCACCCGATTCGATCGCATCGAGTACCTCTTCGGCGAGCGCCGAGGCTTCGTCCTCGAGGGACCACGCGACTGCGACGGAGGCGTCAATCACAAAATCCATCAGGACCGGCGCCCCTCCTCGATCAGCTCCCGGATCGTCGTCTTATCGTTGTGAGGCAGAGCGACACCCTCCCGCAGCTCGCGCAGGCGACGGATGGCATGCCGTCTTGCGGCTCGTTCGGTATCTGCGACGGGGCGCAATTCCGCCACCGGCTTGCCGCCGCGCGTGATGAGGAACGAGACGCCCCCGGCCACCTCATCCAGATAGCGTGACAGATGGGTCTTCGCGTCGTAGACGCCGATCTCGCGCATGCCACCCATGCCCCCGTCCCCCCTTGTGGCGAGCCTAGTCTGATCTTCTGATCTAGTCTATATGTAGCGGCGGCGGGTGTCAATGCGACTCCCCATGTGACGCGCGCGCGGGCGGAGAGGCGAGCTTGGCGTGGCGCGGCCGTTGCGGGCCAGCGCGCCGGCAGATCGAGCGGGCGCGGGAAGCGGGATGCATCATCCGCGCAACTGTTGTCCGAAGAAGACGACGGCGAGCGCGCAGCCGCTAAGCACGAACGGCAGGATCATCTGCCAGTCGAAGATGCCCTGCGTGTAGCGATAGAAGAAGATCGTCAGCGCGCTTGCGTAAGCCACCCCGAATCCCCATGCAACAGCCGTATATTCGTGCTGCCTCGCGCGCTCGTCGAGGGCAAGCGTTGCGTCGGGGCTGGCTACCCACTTGATCAAGAAGCCAAAGAAGAGCGCGTACGCCGTGCAGAGAGCGAAGAAGACAGGAAATGGTATCTTCCGCTCCAGCGGCGAGAGGAAGGCGACGAAGACATAGACGAGGGCGACCGCGCTGATCCAGAGTGCGCGCGTGCGGCGCAAGATGAGACGAACGTGCACGAGGGTTATGCTCACGTCAAGCTCTCCTTTGGGCCAACATGGGATCGTCTTCGGGCAGGCCGAAGAGCTGCTCGACCGGTGTCGCGAGCGCCGCGGCTACGCGCAGCGCCAGCACGGTGGAGGGGACGTACCGCCCCGTCTCGATCGAGTTGATGGTCTGCCGCGAGACGCACACGGCCTGCGCCAGCTCCTCCTGAGTCATTCCCAGGCGAGTCCTGTGTTCTCTCAGCGTAGTGACGAGGCGCTCGGACACGTGTCAAAGGTAAAGCATCATTGCCATAATGTCAAGTATACTCGACATTCTGTATCGGCGAAAGTAACGAGAATCGCCGCCCCTCGTCGATCATCTCGCGAATCGATTGTCTCGCGCCGCCGGCCAACGCTAGACGAAGTTCACGATCGCCTTGCGGCGCGAGTTACCCTCGGCGACGGGCGCTGCCCCGCCATGGCGGGCTCCTTCCTGACCTAGTGTGCCAGCGTAGTACCCTAGCGCCATCGCGGGAAAGGGCCGCCCCCCTCCCGGCGCGTAGCCTGCCGCGTGGAGCACGTACAGCAGGAGCAACCGGCGATCGACCCCGTGGCGGCCTTCGAGGCCGTCGATATCCGCGTGGGTACCGTGGTCGCGGTGCGCCCCTTCCCGGAGGCTCGCAAGCCCGCCTACCAACTGGAGATCGACTTCGGCGGCGAGATCGGGCGCAGGCAGTCGAGCGCCCAGCTCACGGCGCACTACGCGGCGGAGAGCCTGATCGGCGCGCAGGTGTTGGGGGTGGTCAACTTTCCGCCGCGCCGCATCGCGGGCTTCAAGAGCGAGGTGTTGACGCTTGGCGTGCCCGACGGCGAGGGCGGTGTGGTGCTCATCCAGCCGCAGCAGGCCGTGCCCGACGGCGGCCGGCTCTTCTAGCAGCGCGCATGGACTGCAGCATCCAAATCTGCACCTACAACCGCGCCCATCTCTTGGGGCGCGTCCTGGAGGCGCTCTTCGCGCAGGACTACGATCCGCAGCAGTACGAGGTGGTGCTGGTCAACGACGGCTCAACGGACGGCACCTACGACCTGATCGAGCGCATGCGCGCGCAGGCGCCCTGCCGCTTGGAGGCGATCCACCAGGAGAACGCGGGTCTAGCGCGCGGGCGCAACGCGGGCATCGCGCGCGCCGCCGGCGAGATCGTCCTCTTCGTCGACGACGACATCCTGGCGACGCCGGTACTGGTGCGCGAGCACATGGCCATGCACGCCGAGCATCCGCGTGCGGTCGTGCGCGGCGCGGTGCTCAACGTCGAGAGCTTCGACGAGCTGCCGCCGCCGATCTGGACGCTCAAGAACTACTCCGGCAACTACTTCTGGACCAGCAACGTCTCGCTGCCGAAGCAGCTCTTGCGGGAGGTCGGTCCGTTCAACGAGAGCTTCAGCGAGTACGGCTGGGAGGATCTCGAGCTGGGCTTGCGCCTGCGCAACGCCGGCGTTCCCTCGCTCTTCGCCCAGCGCGCCGTGGTCTACCACCACAAGCCGCGGCCCACGGCCAAGAGCATCGCCGGAATGGTACGCCAGGCCAAGGCGCAGGCGCGCACGGCGTTGCAGTTCAAGCAGCTGCATCCGCACTGGCGCGTCACGCTGGCCACCGGGCAGACCACGCCGCACACTTGGCTGCATCGGGCGCTGCGCGGCGCGAAGCTCTCGCGCGCGCTGCTCGCCATTCTGGGGACGGTGGAGGACGAGAACGCGCCGCTCACCACGGTGCAGCTCGCGGCCGCGCGCGCGTTGGCTCGTGAGGCGTACTTCGAGGAGCTCGAGCGCGCCACGCCGCGATGAAGATACTGCTCGTCCGCACCGACCGCATCGGCGATCTGATCCTCTCGACCCCGGCTATCGCCTCGTTCCGGCGCTCCTTTCCCGATGCCGAGATCGCGGCGCTCTGCAGCACGTACAATGCCGCCGTTCTGCGTGGCAACGGCGACGTCGACCGCGTGCTGGCGCTGCCGGAGGAGGAGCGTGCTCGCGCCGCGATCACGCGCTCGCTGGCCGGCGCGTACGATATGGCGGTGGCGCTGGCGCCCATTACGCGCGACTACCGGTTGTTGTCCGCC
>JAGWST010000497.1 GCA_028869325.1 bacterium
CGGGATCGGCGATCGCGTGCTGCTGGAGACCAGCGCACGGCTGCGGCGCGTTTTGCACGATGAGGGCGTGCTCGCACGCCTGGGCGACGACGAGTTCGCCGCGATGCTCCCGCGCCTGGCCTCGCCGTACGACGCCGAGGACCTAGCGCGCCGGATCTGCAAGGCGCTGTCCGCGCCGTATGCCTTCGGAGAAGATACCGTACACCTCACGGCAAGCGTCGGCGTCGCCTTGGCGCGTGGGCTCTCCACGTCCGACGAGCTGCTGCTCCAAGCCGATGTGGCGATGCATCGTGCCAAGGCGGAGGGCCAAAACCGCTTCCGCTTCTACAGCAGCGACTTGGTGCTGCACCTCTCGCGCCGCCGCAACGTGGAGACCGGGCTGCGCAGAGCGCTCGAGGCACAGGAGTTCGCCCTAGTCTATCAGCCATTCGTGAACTTGATCTCCCACTCCGTAGTCGGCGCCGAGGCGCTGATTCGCTGGCAAAGGCCTGGTCACGGGTTGGTAAACCCCGAGGAGTTCATCGCGCTGGCCGAGGAGTCGGGGTTGATCGTCCCGATCGGCGCCTGGGCGCTGACCGCGGCCTGCCTACAAGCCCAGCGCTGGGCCAAAGCCGGCAAGGCATTGCGCGTCGCCGTCAATATTTCGGCGCGGCAGTTGCAGGACCGTGGCTTCGTCTCCGTGATCGAGGATGCGCTCGCGCAGAGCGGCGTGGACCCCGCGACGATCGGGCTGGAGATCACCGAGAGCGTCGCAATCGCCGACCATCTGGCGACGCGCTCCGTGCTGCAGCGCTGCCGCGGTCTGGGGCTGCGCATCGCGCTCGACGACTTCGGCACCAGCTACTCCTCGCTGGCGTACATCCGCGACCTGCCGATCGACACCATCAAGGTCGATCGCAAGTTCGTCGATAGCCTGCCTGCGGATCGGACCTCGGCCGCGATCACGCGCGCGATCATCGCCTTCGGCAGCAGCCTGGGATTCGACACGCTCGCGGAGGGTATCGAGACCGTCGAGCAGGAGCACTGGCTCGCGCGCGAGGGATGCCGCACGGCGCAAGGGTATCTCTTCTCTAAGCCCATGCCCGCTGATGGCTTCGACACCTGGCTGACCGCCTGGCCCCACCGCAGCACCGTCGCGTGAGGGAGCCGTTACCCGTTCGCACGCCCTACGACGGCCGCGCGATGTTGGAGTATTGGGGGCGCGATCCACAGGATGCCGTCGACGTCGTGCTCGACGGGGCCTATCTGCGCGTTGTCGAGTTGGGCGCGAACCGTGCGGCGCTGGCATTGCGCCCGGCCGAGCGGGAGATCCGCATCGAGGTAGCCGCATGGGCGCGGCGTTCCACCGCACGCGACCGAGCCGCCGTGCGCAGCGTGGCCGCGCACATGGCCGGCGCCGACCTCGATCTTGCGGCGTTTGCACGTGCCGTCTCCGGCGACCCGGTGATGTCGGCCCTGGAGCGCCGCTTTCGCGGCGTCAAGGTCCCTCAGACCCCGCAGCCTTTCGACGCCTTGCTCTGGGCCATTCTCGGGCAGCAGATCAGCACCGTCTTCGCCCACGCGCTCAAGCGCCGCATCTCGACCACCTTCGCCGAGCCGATCGTGGTGCGCGGGCGGCCGCGCTACTCGTTGCCGACCCCGCAGCGCCTGGCAACGCTCGATCTCGAGGCGCTTTGCGCCATCGGCACCACGCGCGCGAAGTCGCGCGCGATCGTGGAGGCGGCACGCGCCGCCGCCAGCGGAGGCCTCGACTTCGCCGAGTTGGCGGGCTTGGAGACGGAGGGTGTGATCGAGCGTCTCTGCCGCCTGCGCGGCGTCGGACGCTGGACGGCGGAGTACGTCGCGATGCGCGGCCTCGCGCGCACGGACAGCCTGCCCGCCGCGGACGTCGCCTTACAGCGCGCCGCGGGGATCGCCTACGGCACGCGCTTCGCCGGGGTCGAAGGGCTGCGCAGACTCGGCAAACGTTGGCGCGGCTGGGAATCGTACGGCACGTTTTACCTATGGCGCTCGTTGAGCAAACCGGCCGGATAAACCCACGGGGTGAACGTGCGCCCCGCTATCCCTAGAGTGCCTCAGGTACGAGACGACGAAATGGACGTTGTACCTGAAGAAGTACGAGGCTCAAGCTGCGAGGTTTCGCAAACGACGTCTTGGTATTCGGCGACTCCCGATAACCGCTAGCGCCGCAGCGGCGCAGACAGACCCTTCGACGATTCGACCTCCACGCAGTCGTAGCTGAAGGTCGAGCCGCCATCCTGTGCATTGAGAACGGCGACCAGCCGATCCATCATCGCGCGATTCTGATCGCAGAGCAGCCAGGTCAAGAGATTATCGGTTCCCGCCCGGAGATCGCGCTGACGAATGGTATAGAACGCCACGGACTCTGCCTCGCTTGGCACATCGAAAGATATCGAACCGGCCGTTCCGGCTCCGACCGCTGGGGGGGTGGCGGCATTATACCGGATACCGTCCCGGGGCAACTAGGGACTTCTGGTGAGAACTCGGGGGCCGATGGGGCACGGGAGAGCGGCGCGCCCGGCCGGAAGAATCCTGCCGCCGGGCCATCGGGAGGCTCCGCCATGACAAGAGCGCCAGGTCCAGGGGAGCCGTCGCCGGCTCCCGTCGAGGCCACGCTACGCGTGAACGGCGTCGCGCACCGCCTCCACCTGGATCCGCGCACGACGCTGCTCGACGCGCTACGCGAGCGGCTCGGCTCGATGGGAACCAAGAAGGGCTGCGATCGCGGCGAATGCGGCGCCTGCACGGTCCACGTGAACGGGCGCCGGATCAATGCGTGCATGACCTTGGCCGTCATGCACGACGGCGACGAGATCGACACCGTTGAAGGCCTCGCACGCGGCAAGGATCTGCACGCCGTCCAGCGCGCCTTCATCGAGCACGACGCCTTCCAATGCGGCTACTGCACGCCGGGTCAGATCATGTCGGCCGTGGCCTGCATCCGGGAGTGTCACGCCGGCAGTCGCGACGAGATCCGCGAATGGATGAGCGGCAATCTCTGCCGCTGCGGAGCCTACGCCAATATCGTCGCCGCCGTCGAGGCGGCCGCCGGAGCGGAGGCGGCCAATGCATCCGTTTAGCTACGTGCGGGAGCGCAGCGTCGACGACGCGATGCGCGCGCATGCAGGCGACCCCGCTGCCGCCTACCTGGCCGGGGGTACGGAGCTGATCAATTGGCTCAAGGAGGGTATCGCGCTGCCGAGCAGGCTGGTCGACATCAACCGCCTGCCGCTGGCGCAGATCGAGGTGACGCCCAGCGGGCTGCGTATCGGCGCGCTGGCGCGCATGAGCGACGTCGCCGCCCATCCCGCGGTGCGCGCCGGCTATCCGGCCTTGGCCGAGGCGCTCGAGCGTTCGGCCAGCCCGCAGCTGCGCAACATGGCCTCGATGGGCGGCAATCTCCTGCAGCGCACGCGCTGCCCCTATTTCCGCGCCGAGAGCGAGCTGCCGTGCAACAAGCGCCGGCCTGGTAGCGGCTGCGCGGCGCGTTACGGGCTCAATCGCAGCCACGCGATCTTCGGTTGGAGCGAGGCCTGCGTGGCGACCCACCCGTCCGACGCCGCCGTGGCGCTCTGCGCATTGGAGGCCCAGGTGCGCATCGCCGGCCGTGGAGGCGAGCGCGCAATTCCCATCGGCGATTTCTATCGTCTGCCCGGCGACACGCCGCAACGCGAGACCGTGCTGGAGCACGGCGAGCTGATCGTCGCCATCGACCTTCCGGCGACGGCGCGGGCGCGCCGCTCCTGGTATCACAAGGTGCGCGAGCGCGCATCCTACGAGTTCGCTCTGGTCTCGGCCGCCGTGGCGTTGGAGCTGGCGGACGCGCGTATCCAAGAGGCGCGCATCGCGCTGGGCGGGGTGGCGGCGGTCCCGTGGCGTCTGACCGCGGCGGAGCGCGCGATTGCCGGCGCGCCGCTTGAGCGCGGCCCGCTCATGGCGGTGCTCGCCACGGCGTTCGCGGAGGCGCGGCCGCTTGCGCACAACGCGTTCAAGATCGAGCTGGCCAAGCGCACGTTGGTGCAGGCGCTGGAGATCGCGGGAGCGATGCGATGAGCCGGGTCATGGCGCCGCCGATCGGCGCGATCGGCGTTGGGCACGACCGGCTCGACGGACGCGAGAAGGTCACCGGCGCGGCGTGCTACGCGGCCGACACACCCGTCGAGCGCCTCGCCCACGGCGTCTTCGTGGCGGCGACCATTCCGCGCGGGCGCATCCTTCGGATCGACCTCGCGCTCGCCGATGCGGCCCCGGGAGTACTGCGGATCTTCACCCACGAGAACATGCCGCGGCTGCGCCCCGCACCCTCGCCGCCCGCCGGCCAGTCGCTGATGCCGCTGCAAAGCGACCGTGTCGCCTACGAAGGACAGCCGATCGCGCTGGTCGTCGCGGCGACGCTGGAGCAGGCGCAGCATGCGGCGAGTCTGATCGCGGCGGAGTACGAACGCCAGCCGAGCAGCGTGGACTTCCGCAGCCGGCTCGATCGCGCCGCCGAGGCGTCCAGCTTCTTCGAATCGGACACGCACCTGGGCAATGTCGACGCCGCGCTGGCGGGCGCGCCGCTACGGCTGGCGCAGCGCTATCGCACCGCCGATCGCCACCACAGCCCGCTGGAGCCCTCCGCCACGCTGGCGCGCTGGGAGAACGGCATGCTCACGCTCGACGACGCCACGCAATACGTCTGGGGCGTGCGCCTGGTGGTGGCCGAGGCGCTCGGCATCCCGGCCGAGCGCGTGCGCGTTCGCTCCTCGTACGCCGGCGGCGGGTTCGGATGTAAGGGATACGTCTGGCCCCATCAAGTGCTGGCCGCCGCCGCCGCGCGCGAGCTGGACCGCCCGCTCAAGGTGGTGCTGACGCGCGCGCAGACCTTCACCTCGCACGGCTACCAGACCGCCAGCGAGCAGTTCGTGGAGATCGGCGCGCAGCGCGACGGCCGGCTGCTGGCACTGCGCAACACCAGCGTGAATCCCACCTCGCAGTTTGACGCCTACCTCGAATACTGCGCGATCGGCTCGCGCACGATGTACGCCGTACCGGCGATCGAGACCAAGCATCGCGTGGTGCACGTCGACCGCGGCACGCCCACGCCGATGCGCGCGCCGCACGACGGCGTCGCGATGGTGGGGCTGGAGATCGCGATGGACGAGCTGGCCTACGCCGCGGGAGTCGATCCGCTCGAGCTGCGCCTGCGCAACTATGCGGAGCGCGACCCCAGCACCGGCAAGCCCTTCTCCTCGAAGGAGCTGCGCGCGTGCTACCGGCTGGCCGCCGAGCGCTTCGGCTGGGGGCGGCGCGATCCGCGCCCAGGCTCGATGCGCGCGAGAAGGCAGCGCATGGGTTGGGGCATGGCCAGCGCGCTGATGGGAACCTTCCGCTTTCCCGCGACGGCGCGCGTCACGATCGAGGGTGACGGGCGCGTCTTGGTGGAGGCCGGTACTCAAGAGATCGGAACCGGCGTACGGACGATCATCC
The DNA here is from genome assembly GCA_028869325.1 of bacterium. GTDB lineage: Bacteria > Vulcanimicrobiota > Vulcanimicrobiia > Vulcanimicrobiales > SCRA01 > SCRA01. The sequence continues at coordinate 5,491 of JAGWST010000497.1, forward strand.
CCCAGATCGCGGCCGATGTGCTCGGCGTTCCGGTAGAGCGGGTGCGCATCGCCCTCGGCGATACGACCCTCCCCGAAACCGGTGGGACGTTCGGCTCCTCGACCACGATGAGCGTGGGCTCGGCCGTCGCGGACGCCGCGGCGAAGGCCGCCGCCAAGCTCACCGAGCTCGGCTCCAGCGGCCCCGGCGACTACGCGGCGACTCTGGCCGCCGCAGGCCTGACGCATCTCTCCGCCGACGGCGCCTGGCAGCCCGAGGAGAATGGCGATTGGTCGATGCACACGTTCGGCGCCGTCTTCGCGGAGGTGCGCGTCGACGAGGACCTGCCCGTTCCACGGGTCTCGCGCGTCGTTGGAGCCTACAGCGCCGGCCGCATCATCAATCCCAAGACCGCGCGCAGCCAGATTCAAGGTGGAATGGTCTGGGGCATCGGGCAGGCGCTCTTGGAGGAGTCGCCGATGGATCCGGTGCTCGGCCGGTATCTCTCGAAGAACTTGGCCGGCTATCTGGTGCCCGCGAGCGCCGACGTCCCGGAGCTCGAGGTCCTCTTCGCGGAGGCGTTCGATCCCCACGCCAGCCCGTTGGGGGCGAAGGGGATCGGAGAGCTGGGCGCCGTCGGCGTCGGACCCGCCATCGCCAATGCCGTCTTCCACGCTACCGGCATCCGCTTGCGCGATCTGCCGATACGCACGGAGATGCTGCTCGGCTAGCAGGTTGCGGAAGAACCCCCGTGCCGCCCGCTGCGAGCGATGTGGCCGCAGATCAAGGAGCGAGGGACGAGCAGAGCCGGGGCGCTCTGTGAGTCCCGCAGCGACGAAGAGATGCGGCCAAAGCGCCGCAGCCCTGCGGGTTTGGGCGGCATGCCCGCGCCTGACGTCGTCGGCGGCTCGGTCACAGACCTCCCGGTATGCTCCCTCGCCACCTCCTTGCATGCGCGGGCATGGCGCTCCAAACGGACGGTAC
>JAGWST010000498.1 GCA_028869325.1 bacterium
GGCGCAGCACGGCCAGAACCTCGCCGGCACGCGGCAGATCGCGCAGCGGCTCGGCGCAGGCCGTTAGGCGCAGCTCCAGCGCCGCGCGCTCTTCCAGCGCGCGAATCCTGTGCGCGGTGAGGCCCAGCGGCCGCGGATGGCGATCACCCAAGCGCGTCAGCCCATCCCACGCCTCACCCGCGCGCCATAGGCGCAGCATCGCGAGCGGAAAGCCGGCACCCAGATCGCCGCCGGCCAACCACGCCGGCCGCTCCAACATCAGCTCACCGATCTGCAGGCGCAGCGGCGGCAGAGCGATCTTGCCACGGCCGCGCTGCGTCTCGCCACGCGCCACGCGCAGGTAGCGCGCGATCCGCCGCCGCTCCGGCGCGCTCAACGCCCGCAGCGCCGTGTCGCCGGCTTCACTCCCATCGGAACGCAAGAGCAGCGCGCGCAATTGCGGGCGGCCGTCACGCGGACGCGCCCCCCGCCTGCCGCGCAACGGCCGCACCTCGACCCACCCCACGGAGACCCGCAAAAGTGGGCGGCTCGGATGGATCACCGTCGTGCCGTCGGAGTCGACGGCGACCGTATCATGGCGACTCAGCGGCAGCGCGTTCGGCGGCGATTCTCGCATAGGTGCACCCATGCCATGGTGGGGCATGCGTATGCCAGACGGCTGGCACATTCATGCGCCGCCGCGACAAGGGGTTGCGGCGCCGCGCTGCCAACGTCGGAGGCATGGGTGAGAGATCACCGGCCGCCTCGCCTCTGAGGCTGCCGGTTGCCGGTGCTCAGGTCGCGCCGGAGGGCGGCGAGACGGGAGATGCGCCGAGCGCCTCGACCGTTCGCAAGCTGACGCTGCTGGTGCGGCTGATGCGTCAGGGGCGCGTGCGTATGGAGCAGTTCGTCGAGGAGTTTGGAACCTCGGAGCGCAGCTTCAAACGCGATCTCAAGCACGTGCGCGAGCTGGCTGGAGAGGCCGGCTTCACGATCTCGCCGGTGCGCGAGGGCGCGGTGACGATGGCCGCGCAGAGCGGCGGATTGGCGCTGCAGGTGGATCAGGCGCGGCGCGATCTGGATCAACTGCTCGAGACGCTCGCGAAGGTGTTGGGCGAGCCCGTCGGCCGCCGCCTGCCGCGCGGCAAACGGCGCGATGATGCCGCCCCCGCGACCATGGCGCGGCGCTTTCTCCACTTTGCCTTTCCCGAGCTCATCGGCGACCGGTGGGTGGCCGACGTGTACGACGCGCTAGAGCAGATCTGGAGCAAGGGTGCCTACGCGCGCTTCAAGTATCCAAAGCACGGCGGCCGCGGCGGCACCGAGCGCTTTGTGGAGCCGCACGCCGTGATCGCACGCTCCGGCCGTTACTACCTGATCGCCTACGATCGCGATGCCAAGGGTTGGCGCTACTTTGCGCTGGATCAGATCATCTCGAAGCCGCAGGCCGCGGGCACGGTGGCAGCGCGCCGCGAGCTGCCCGCGTACATCCGGCCCGACGACTGCATCGGCATGATCATCGGTGACGCGAAGACCAAGCGCATCGACGTGAGCGTGGAGCTCTCCGTCAAGATCGCGCGATCGGTGGTGAGCCGGCGCTGGCAGCACGATCAAATCGCGACGATGGAACCCGACGGCACGGGGCGCATCACGTTCCATGTGCCCGACGTGGAGGAGGTGGTGCGCTGGGCCTTCGGCTTCGGTGACGCCGCGCGCGTGGTGGCGCCGCCGGAGGCCGTGGCTATTGCCGCGCGGATGCTGGACCAGATGCGCCGCTCCATACGTAGCGGCGCGCCGGCGCCTTAGACGTCGGGCGTTTCATCTGGGAGCCCGTCCACCAGCCACTCGATGTCGTGGAGCTGGCCCGTGAGATCGTAGGTGAGCGTGTGCAGCAGCCCGCCGATGCGGCACTTGATCGATGGCAGGCCGCGCTCCTCATGGATGAGGTGGTACGTGCGGCAGTTGGCCTGCTGACAGGCGCACGATGAGGCGAGGCGCGCCGTATCCAGCGCTGTACGCAGCGCCGGCAGCACCGCCGGGCCGTCGAGGAGGGGGCCGACCTCCGCTGGCATGCCCTTGCGGTGGCGCTCCAGCTCCTGGCGCTGGCTCAGAAGGTATGCGAAGCGCTGGTACGTGAGCGGATCGACCGTGGCTAGGCGCTTTCCGCGCATCGGTACCTCGACCAGCCACAGCAGCGTCTGGGGGCGCAGCGCGCGGCCGGCGGAGAGCACCGTGACGATGGACTCCAGGCGCATGGCACGGGCGTCTAGGCCGTGGCCCCGGCAGACCTCCGCCAGCGCGCGCGCCTGGCGCTCCGCGCGCTTGGGCTCGCCGGCGTCGAGCGAGAGGCGGATCTCTACGGCGGCGCAGCGCAGCGCCTCGATGGGGAGGTCTAGAGCCGTGAACGCCTTGCGCGCGCGGAGGAGAGAGCGATGGGCCTCGGCCCAATCGCCAGCGATTCCAACGGCGAGGGCATACGTCCATGCCGTGTGGGCGGCGATCAGGGCGGCGCCGCCGGCGGCTGAGGTTGAGGCGGCCGCCATGGCTTGGCGCGCCAGCTCCAGCGCCGTGGTGGTTGCTGCCCCGGCTTGCAGATACGCGCGGGCCTGGTCGTCGAGCTTTTCGATACGCGAGAGAGACTCATCGGCAAGGGAGATGTCGTGATTCACGGCGCCAGCGTA
>JAGWST010000499.1 GCA_028869325.1 bacterium
CACCTGGGACCAGCCGGTGATTCCCGGCGGAACCAGATGGCGCTCATCGTAACGCGGCAGCTCGCGCCGGAAACGCTCGACGAAGACCGGACGCTCGGGGCGCGGGCCGACCAACGACATCTCCCCGCGCAGCACGTTGAGCAGCTGCGGAAGCTCGTCGAGGCTGGTGCGGCGCAGCAACGCCCCCACGCGCGTGGTGCGCTCGTCGCCCGGCTTCGCCCAAACCGCGCCCGACGTCGACTCGGCGTCGATCCGCATTGAGCGGAACTTGAAGATGTCGAAGACCTTGCCCCGCAGGCCGACACGCTTCTGGCGGTAGATGATCGGGGACCCCGTTTCGATCCAGACGGCTAGCGCGGCAAGGAGCATCACCGGGGCGGCCAGCGCGATCGCGACGCACGCGAACGCTACGTCGAACAGGCGTTTTGCCAGGCGTGCGCGCGGCGTGCAGGCACGCAACTGCGATGGAACGATGAGCACCTGATGCCCGTCCGTACGCAGCGAGAGCGAGTATGCGTGCGACTGGATGCGCGGGGGGGCGAACGCGAAGAGAATATTGTGACGCGCCGTCACTTCCAGGAGGTGGGGCATAACGCTGGGCGGGACCACGTCCGTCAGGAGGAGCGTGTCGCAGTGCCACTCGCGCGCCCGGCGGAACCACGGAATGCGCTCCAGCTCGCCGTCCCTGGTGAGGTTGATATCTTCGATCATCTGGTCGAGATCGTCGACCGGGATGATGAGCTGTTCCGCCTCCTCGCGAATGGCCAACTGCGAGGCTGCGCTGATCGCGCGATCGGAGCGCCCTACGATTGCGATGCGGCGCCGGCGGCGCATCATGCTTGCGGTTCGCAGGCCATGCAGCACCGTGCGCGTCGTTCCGACGCTGACGATCGAGAAGGCTAGTGAGAGCAGCAGCACGATGCGGGAGGTGGAGATGCCGGGAACGATCGTGAAGAGCGTGAGCTGCGGAAGCACCCCCAACGAGAGCGCCGTCACCGTATAGTAGAGCTCATCGCGCATCGAGAGCGCGTGCGTGCGCCGGTAGAGGCCTAGACGCTCGAAGATGATGAACCAGAGCGCCACGTAGACCGCGGTAGAGATGTAGAGCCGCTCGACGCCGGTAGCGTAGGACCAGTGTTTGAAGCCGATCAAGACGGCCGTGTAGCTCGAGAGCACGAACATGAGCAAGTCGGCTGCGACGAGAGCGACCACCCAGCTCGCGGGATAAGAGGGCGGGGCGTGTTTGGCGCGGGCAGGCGGGACGGTGATCTCGACTGCCGTTTCCACTACATGCATACGTGATTGACGCTCTTATCTTTGACCGGCACTGGGGGCATGCCTCGACGTGAGTCGATTATATGAGCGGACGCGGCGAAGTATGAGGGACGATAGCCCTAATCAGCACGGAGAACGTACCCTAGCTCAATAGGGTATACTCCATAGGTCCTAGCGGGCGCCGCCCACACAGGGAGTTAAGTCTCTCTCCCGAGGCGGCGGCGTCCCTGTTGCCTCCCCTGGACCCGCTCTATAATGCAAGCGTGACGAAGCGGAAAGCAGGGATCGCAGCGATCCCATTAGCAGCCATATGCACCGCTGCCCTCGGCTTAGGGACGGCGCTCGCCGCGCCGTCCCACCTCATACACCCGGGGGACCAGCTGGCGATCGCGGTGCTCGGCGAGCAGTCGCTCACCCAAACCGTAACCGTCGCGCCCGACGGCACGATCGCCTATCCGCTCGTGGGCGGCGTGCACGTCGTCGGCGAGACGGTCGACCAGGTCACCCAACAGCTGAAGACCGGCCTGCGCAAGTACCTCAAAGACCCGCAGGTCTCGATCGCTGTCACGGCCGAGGGCAACGACAACGTCTTAGTACTGGGCAACGTGAAGACGCCTGGCAAGTACTCGCTCCCGGGATCCAGCAAGCTGACGGACGCCATCGCGGCCGCCGGCGGCCTCGGTGCGACGAATGGGGACTACCCGGTGGCACGCGTCGCCATCGGCAACGATCCGGTCCGGAACGTCTCGTTGCAGAAGCTGCTGCGCGAAGGCGACCTCTCCGTCAATGCGCCGCTCGGGACGAACACCGTCGTCTACATTCCGGGCCCGACGCCCATTCAGGTCCAGGTCCTCGGTGCCGTCGATCGCCCCGGCGACCTCGAGGTGAGTCAAGGCGACCGTCTCGCCATCGCGATCGCCAAGGCCGGCAATAGCTCGAACGCCCATGCCGACCTGTCGAGGATCCACGTCACGCACGTTGCGGCCGACGGTAGCACGAAGACGGCGACGTACGACCTGTATCGGGAGCTCAACAACGGCGATCTGAGCGCGGACCCTGTCTTGCAGAAAGGCGACATCGTCTACGTTCCGCAGTCCAAGAGCACCGACCGGACGAACATCCTCGGCTCCATCCTCAGCACCGTCGGTCGTATCGTCTGGCCCTTCTGAGAGTGATATGAAGAGACTTCCTTCGCGCCTTCAGCACACCTCGGCGACCGCCCTAACGCGGCATTCCGCGGGATCGCGCCTTGCAAATCAGCCAGCGGATAATGAAGGCTTCCGCGAGGCCGCGCACGTCGGCCATCTTCTGCGCGCAATCGCCCGGCGCTGGAAGGTCTTCCTCGCGGTCTTCCTAGGATTCATCGCCGTCGTCGCGATCGCCACGCTGCTGACGCCGAAGACCTACACGGCGACGGTGCGCATGCTGGTCGGCGGTACGCCGGCGGTGCAGAACGCCGGCCAGAACACGTCGCTGCCGGTCCTGAACGCCCTGCTGCTGGCAAGTGGAGATCAGACCACCGAGACGTACGCGGCGCTTCTCGAGCAGGAGGGGTTGGCTGCGCAAGTCGCCAGCGATCTCTCGCTCAACATCTCGCCCGGATCGCTGCTCTCACGCGTCACCGTCCACCCGATCGTGAATACGATGATCCTCCAACTGGGGGCGAGCTGGCACGATAGTCACACGGCAGCCAAGATCGCGAACGACTTCGCCACGGTCTTCGTCGCCCGGCAACGGGATCTGGTACGCTCGCAGGCGTCGGCCGCCTTGGCCTTTCTGAAAGCCGAGCTTCCCTCCGCTGAGCGCAGGAAGGAGGATGCCGCGACGGCGCTGGCGGCGTACCAGTCGAAGCACGCGATCATCGACATCAATACTCAGACGCAGAGCATCTTGGCCCGTAAGGGCGCGATCGAGTCGAAGATGGATGCCGTCCAGCTCGACGCGCGCGAGGCCGCGGCCCTTCTGGCGAACTCCAATCAGCAGCTGGCACGTATGCCGGCCACGATCGACAGCAGCCGAAGCAATGCGGCCAATCCGGCGCTGATGCAGCTGGAGCAGCAGCTTGCCGACGTCAACGTCAAGCTGGCGGCGGCCCGCGCGCGCTATACGGATCAGCACCCAGAGGTTCAGGCGCTCCTGCAGCAGCGCGACGCGCTGACGCGCCAGATCAAGGCCCTGCCGTCCTCCGTCAACGGCGGCGTGACCGTCGGCCCGAATCCGATCTATCAGTCGCTGCAGCAGGAAGCCGCGCAGTATCGTGCGCGAATCGCTGGCGACTCTGCTCAGCTGCGTGAGCTGCAGGTGCAGGCCGCCGCGTACGCCCCGATCATCGCCGCCCTGCCGAAGCAGACCAACGAGATCGCTACGCTCCAACAGCGGGCGAAGATGGCCGCGGACGTCTTAGCGGCCTTGGAGCAGAAGTATAACGAGGCGCTGGTCGCTCAGACCTCGGCCATCAGCGATGTGACCGTGGTGCAGGCAGCCTCCCCCGAGTCGGCCTCCGTCTCGCCCAACCTCGTCGTGAACGTGCTGATCGCGACCATCTTGGGACTGGTCCTGGCGACGACCGTCGTCGTGCTGATGGGCTACTTCGAGCGGACGATGCGCAACGAAGACGACGTGGCGCGCGTGGTCGGCCTGCCCGTCATCGGTGAGATCCCGCAACTGGAGAACAATGGCCGTGCGGCAATCCCCTGGCTGCGCTCGATGACGCTGGAGGCGTTCCTGCACCTGTGCACGGCGCTTCGCTTGGGGGCCAAAGATGCTCCCCGCACGCTCGCGGTCACCAGCCCCACCAAGGGCGACGGCAAATCGACGATCGCCTTCTATCTGGCCAACGTTCTGGCCGGCGTCCAGCCGAAGATCCTGCTGATCGATGCGGACTTGCGGCGCCCGACGCTGCATACCCGCATCAACGACTCGAACGACGTGGGCCTGGGTGAGATACTTCGCGGCACCTGCACGCTCCAAGAGGCGGTGCGCAGCGTCTCCAGCGGCTTGGATGCCGTCACCAGCGGCTCGTTCACCGACAACCCCTTCACGCTGCTCCAGTCGGAGCGCTTCGAGGGGATGCTTGCCGAGGCACTCAACTCGTACAGCACGGTCATCGTCGATTGCACCGCCTTGGTGCCGATCACGGACGCGCTCATCGTCAGCGGCAAGGTTGACGCTACGGCGCTCGTGATCTCGGCCAACCTGACGGATGAGCGCGCCGCTCGTGAGGCCGTGGGCCGCATGGAGGCCCTCGGCATCCGGAACGTCATGGGCGTCGTGCTCAATCGCGTGCAGAGCCACTGGGCCGACTACAGCGATTACTTTATGCCGCCCCCCGCCGGCACACTGCCCAAGAGCACGGTGTGAAAAGGGGGTGCATTGGTGCAGATGCTGTGTGAACAAGATCCGTTCGTCAGGACACGTGTATCGCTGATCGTGCCGGCGTTCAACGAAGGCGCGGCGCTGGCGTCGAACCTCGCCACGATCGTGCGCTTCCTTGAGGGCTACCGCAACC
>JAGWST010000500.1 GCA_028869325.1 bacterium
CAAGCGCCGCTGCTACTATCACTGGATCGAGCACCCCACGCTGGAACGCGAGCTAGAGATTCTACGCGCGCGCCTGCCGGGGATAGGAGCGGAGCTCACGCGCGACGTCGCCACGGCCGTCGCGCGCCTGCGCGCGCTGGAGCTGCGCAAGCCGCCGGGCATCGCCGAGTCGCTCGACTGGGCGCAGGCGCTGGGTGCGCTGGGCACCGAGCGCTTGGATGCCGAGGCCGCCGAGCGCACGCTCGGCATCGTCTTGAAATACCACGAGGACGCGGAGCTGGTCGTCGGGCGCGGGCTCGCCGCGGTCGTGGGAGTGTAGGCACCTTGCCGCCTCGCGGCGTCGCGGCGCTGGCCGGCTTCACGCGCGCACTACGCGTGGCGGGCCTGAGCGTGCCCGAAGGCGGCACGCAGCTCTTCGCGGAGGCGCTACGCGCGCTCGACGCCACCCAGCCGCGCGCGCTCTACTGGTCGGCCCGCCTGGCCCTGCTGCGGCGCAGCGGCGACCTGGAGAGGTTCGAGCGCATCTTTGCGGCCTACTGGACGGGCGTCCACACGTTGGTGCTCGCCGAGACCGAGCAACCGGCGCCGCGCCACCTGCAGCTGGTGCCGGTAGGTCAGCGCGACGACCGCCGCGCGCAGGGCGCGGAGGGCGAGCCGCTGCCCGCCTCGCTCGCCTCCTCGGTCGCGCGACTGCGCGAGATCGACTTCTCCGACTACACCGAGCACGAGCACCGGCTGGCGGCACGATTGGTGGAGCAGTTGCGCGTGAGCATGCCGCTGCGCCGTTCGCGCCGCACCCGTCCCGCGCCGCGCGGCCACCGCGTCGACCTCCGCCGCACGCTGCGCCGCAGCCTGCGCACGGCGGGAGATCCGCTACGCCTGGTCTACGGCCGCCGCCGCGAGAAGGAGCGCCCGCTTATCTTGCTCTGCGACGTCTCCGGCTCGATGAGCGCCTACAGCCGGGCATTGGTGCAGTTTCTGCGCGCAGCCGTCGAGTCGCGCTCGCGCGTGCGCGTCTTCGCCTTCGGCACGCATCTGGTCGAGTTGACGGGCGTGCTGGCCGCATCCACCCGCGACGGCGCCCTGAGTGCCGCCGCGCGAAAGTTCGACGATTGGGGCGGCGGAACGCGCATCGGCGCCTCGCTGCAGAGCTTCGTGAGCCGGTACGCCCAACGCGGCGTGACGCGCGGCGGCGTGACGGTGATCCTCTCCGATGGCTGGGAGCGCGAGGACCCGGAGCTGGTGGGCGAGCAGATGCGGCGCCTGCGGCTGCTCAGCCATCGCGTCATCTGGGTGAACCCCAACAAGCGCGACCCGCGCTTCGAGCCGCTGGCGGCCGGCATGGCGAACGCCCTGCCGCATATCGACGCGCTCGTCGCGGGTCATAACCTGCGGGCCCTGGAAGGGCTGATGGCTTTGGTGCAACGCCTGGGCGACGAGGAGTCACGGCGGTGAAAGACATTCTGGAGCAAGTGGAACGCTGGCGGCGCGATGGGCGCAGAGTCGCCGTCGCCACGGTGGTGCAGGTGGTGCGCTCCGCGCCACGCGGGCCGGGGGCGGCGATGGCGGTCAACGACGGCGGCGAGGTCGCCGGCTCCGTCTCGGGCGGCTGCGTGGAGGGGGCGCTGGTCGAAGAGGCGCAGCGCGTCCTGGCCGACGGACAGGCGCGGCTGGTCAGCTACGGCATCTCCGACGAGCAGGGCATCTCCGTCGGCCTCACCTGCGGCGGAACGATTCACTGCTTCGTGCAGCCGCTCTACGCGGAGTTCCCGGTGCTCGCCGAGGCGCTACGCCGCGACGATCCGATCGCGCTCTGCATCGAGCTGGAGGGACCCGACACCGGCGCCACCATGCTCGTGCGTCACGACGGCGATGCCACCGGAACGCTCGGCAATCCCGATCTGGCGCACCGCGTGCGCGCGGACGCCGTCTCCTGCATCGCGCGCGGCTCCACGATCGTTCGCGAGTACGGGCTGCGCGGCGAGCCGCTGGAGAGCGGCGTGCGCGCATTCATCGACGCCTTCGTTCCGCGCCCCGATCTCTACATCTTCGGCGCCGTCGACTTCAGCCGGGCGCTGGTGACGCTGGGGCGCCACTTGGGCTACCGCGTGACGGTGGTCGACGCGCGCCGCACCTTCGCCACCCGGCAGCGCTTTCCCGACGCCGATGAGGTGGTGGCGGCATGGCCGGACGAGTTTTTGGTGGAGGCGCGCATCGACGAGCGCACCGCCGTCTGCGTGCTCACGCACGATCCGAAGTTCGACGTCCCGCTGCTGAAGGTAGCGCTGCGCACGCGGGCCGGCTACATCGGCGCGATGGGGAGCCGCGCGACGCACGACCGGCGCGTGGCGCAGCTGCGCGCCGAAGGCATCACGGAGCGCGAGCTGGAACGCCTGCGCGCGCCGATCGGGCTCGACATCGGCTCGGCGACGCCGGAGGAGACGGCCGTCGCCATCGCGGGCGAGATCATTGCGCTACGCACGGGACACGCGGGCGGCTTCCTGAGCGGGGCTACGGGACCGATCCACAAGGCGCGCTCGCCCGTCGCCTGAGCCAAAGGGCCGCTAGGCGATCTCCGGCTGCGGCGCTAGGCCGGCCGGCGGTGCGCTCGGGGCGAGCGTTGGTGCCGGCACCTGTGCAGAGCGTGGCGCGAAGAGCGGGACGCGAGCAATGTGGCGGTCCATCGCGTCCATGAAGTCCGGCGGCAAGAGCTGCCGATCGTTGAGGTGAGGCCACTCGGCGCGCATGCGCTCCACCATCTCATGCGCCGCGCTCAAAACGACGCCACGCGGCACGCGGGCGCGGCGCGCAAATCGCTCGAGGAGGTCGCCTGAGACTTGCTCCCACTCTTTCGTGCGCGCGATCGTCAGGGCGAGTTTGTCGCTCGGAATGTAGATGATCGTCGAGACGTAATCATACGCGGGCGCCAGTTGCGGCGTCTTGCCGTCTGGGTAGATCACGCTCCAATTCTTCAAGTGCATGTCTGCGTTGCCGATGCCGACCGAGAAGACGAGCCGGCGGACGAACTCTCTCGTCTGTTCCTCGCCCATCGTTCGCCAGATGCCGCTCAACATGTTGGCGTAGCTCACGTTGTCGTATTTGTTGGCTGGGTATTGATTGAAGATTTGGGCGAAGTCTTCGATATGGATGCGTTGCTCGCCGTTGCGATCAAAACGCTTGATATACATCGCCTTGCCGAGATCCCTACGAACCTCCCGCGGCAAGTTCGCAATCTCAGGAGCCTCGACGAGGCCGATCTCCGGCACGTCGATGCCTACGCGCCGCGCGAAGGTGAGCATCGTAAACTCGTTCTCGGGAACGAGGGGATATGTGGCGGAGGGCATCTTCACGATCCATTTGCCGTTCTTGCCTTGTACGGGAATCGTGAGCCCGCCGTTCGCTTCACGTATCGCACTGAACTTGAGCTGGACACCGGCCAATGAGAACTTGAGAACGGCCGGATCGTCCTGAATCGCTCGTGGAATGACATCATCGCCGTCCTGCGGCGGCGCCTCGAAACCAGTCGCGTGCCGTGCGACAACAGCGCCGGGGAGGTCCTCTCCGAGCAGCCACAAGAGCGGGAAGTCGCGTGCGGGGTTCACGTGTGCGCGCGCGGCCAAATAGTCGCGAAGATGACCTTCGGGCAAGAGATTTGCAAAGAACGGAAGCAGCCGAACCTGCGGTGGGCGCGCCGGTGCGGCTAGTTCTCCTTTGGCGTTGAAGAACCCGAGGCTAACGATGGGCCGGTTCGCGTCCTCAACGTATGTCCGATCGAACAGGAAGACGTTGTGATCGCTCGTGAGGTTGGTTATGGTGCCGACGCGGCGATCGCCAAGAGAGACGTCGAGGATATGCTGCACTAGTCCGGTTCCACGGAGAAAAGCGGTTTCTCTTCGGGGGCCGGCCCCTGACCGGTGAGGGCATCGACCGTGTCCAGCAGCTCGGCCGGAATCAGCATCACCTCGAGCGAGAGCGCGCGGGCAATCTCTTGAAGGGTGCGTAGGCGCGGATCGCTCTTGCCCTGCTCGATCTTGGAGTAGTTGGTCTGGAGCAGGCCGCTGCGCTTGGCGACATCCTGTTGGGTCAGGCCGAGGGCTTGCCGGCGAGATCGCAGTGAATTAGATACAATAGCAGCTGCCATACTCTGAGTATAGCAAATAAAATCTATATAAGCTAGCCACAGCTAGATTTAATAGCATCTATATTGTTGCCATTAGATACACAATACTATTAACACCCGGGCGCCGCCCGCACCGGGTAACCGAACCGTCGTCCGCTACGCTCTCAGGCCTAGCATGTTCTCGCTACCGAGCACCCGACCGCGCCGCTTGGTCCCGATAGCATATAATCTGACCCATGGAGATCACGAACACCGCACGTATCGAAGCCCCGCTCGATCGCGTTTGGGAGGTCCTGCGCGATATTCCGCGCACCGCGCGCTGCCTGCCAGGAACCACCATCACGGAGCGGATCGACGCGGAGACCTACCGCGCCGACGTAACCCTGAAGGTCGGGCCGGTGCAGCTGACCTACCGCGGCAAGCTGCATCTCGACTCGCTCGACGAGTCGAGCCACTCGGCGGTGATGAGCGTGGAGGCCAGCGATACCAAGGGGCGCGGCAACGCCGCCGCCACCGTGCGTACCGCTGCGCAGGCGGATGGCGGCGCGACGGCCATCACGGTGACCGCCGACGCGCGCATCGCGGGCGTCCTGGCGCAGTTCGGCGGCATGATCCAGAGCGTGGCGGGGCGTCTGCTGGCGCAGTTCGCCTCCAACGTGCGCGAAGAGGTCGAGCGCGGGACGAGCGCCGTATGAGCCAGGACGGAGGCGCGTATGCCGTCGGAGTGGATCTCGGCGGCTCTCACGTGATGGCCGCGCTGGTCGATCGTCAAGGCAAGATCGGCGACCGGCACGAGCTAGACCTCGAGGATCACGATCCGTCAAAGGTCGTCTCGGGCTTGGTGGGCTGCGTCAAGAGCGCGCTGGCCGATGCGAAGAGTCGCGAAGTTGCCGGCATCGGCATCGGCTCGCCGGGGCGCGTCGACGCGCAGACCGGCATGGTGCACTACTCACCGAACTTCGAATGGCACGACGTCCCGCTCGGCGAGCTCGTACAGAAGGAAGTAGGGCGTCCAGTGCACGTGCTCAACGATGCGCGGGCGGCCACGCTCGGCGAGTACACCTTCGGCGCGGGGCGCGGCACCAGGGACTTCCTGATGCTCACGCTGGGCACGGGCATCGGCGGCGGCATCGTGTTGGACGGCAGGCTCGTCTTCGGCCACGGGTGGACCACGGGCGAGGTCGGCCACCATCAGATTCGTGCCGGCGACGGCTTCGTCTGCAGCTGCGGAAAGGTTGGCTGTTTCGAGGCGCAGGCGTCGGGCACGGGATTATTGCGCCACGTCCTGGCGGCGGCACCGTCGTTTCCGCGCAGCCAGCTCACCCGCCGGGTACGCAAGGTCGGTACCAAGCTCATTCGCAAGGCGGCCGAGGAGGGCGATCAGCACGCGCGCCTCGCCTGGGATCGCTGGATCGACGATCTGGCCATTGGCCTCGCGAATCTGATCACGGTCCTGAACCCCGAGCGCATCGCGCTCGGCGGCGGCGTCTCCAGCGCCGATGACTTCATGCTCAAGCCGTTGCTGCCCAAGGTGCGGGCGCTGACCACGATGGCCGATCCCATGGGCTTTGAGATCGTGACGGCGCAGTTGGAGAATGACGCCGGCGCCATCGGCGCCGCAACGCACGTGCTGCAGTTGGCGTGATCACCCCCCCGGCGCCGGGCTCGCCGTTTCTCCTGGGCGTCAACTACTGGCCGCGGCGCAGTGCGATGGGGTGGTGGCGCCGCTTCGATGCGGGCGAGCTCGCCGAGGACTGCGCGCGCATCGCCACGCTGGGCATGCGCGTGCTGCGCTGGTTCCTGGACTGGGAGCTGCTCCAGCCCGATCCTGCGCAGCTCGACGAAGCGACGCTGGCCAACGCCGATCGCGTGCTCGACCTGTGCGCCCAGCATGGGCTGCTGGCGATGCCCACGCTCTTCACCGGGCACATGTCGGGCGTGAATTGGCTGCCGGCATGGACGCTGGATGCGGCCCAGCCGCCTGGGCGCTTTCGCACCATCGCGCGCGGAGTCGAGCAGGCGTGCGGGATCGGCGATCTCTACGCGGACCCCGCGCTGCTGCGCGCGCAGACGTTCTGCGCCGCGCGACTAGCGGAGCGCTGGCGGGGCCACCCGGCGCTGTGGGCGATCGATCTCGGCAACGAGTTCTCCAACCTGCGCGAGCCCGCGCGCCCCTCCGATGCAGCCGATTGGAGCGCGCGGCTCTGCGATGCACTGGCCCCGGCCGGCGTGGCGACCACCGGCGGTCTGCACGGCGAGGACGTCGAGCGCGATCGCGGCATCCGTCCCTCCAGCATCTCGGCATCTTGGAGCCTGGCCACGATGCACGGCTACGCCGTCTACTCGCCGTGGTCGGCGGGACGGCTCGATACGGATGCCGTGCCCTTCTTGGGCGCGGTGATGCGCGCGTTTCAAGGCGGCAGACCGCTGCTCTTCTCCGAATGGGGTGGACCGCAGTGTCCGCACACCCGCGCTCCGGGCGGCGACGAGGCGGAGCCATTCGAGTGCTACAGCGAGGAGGAGCTGGCGGCCTACGCCATGGGCGCGCTGGAGCGCCTGCATCGCGAGGGCGCGGTGGGGGCGCTCTACTGGTGTTGGAGCGACTACGACCCCGCCTTGGCGACGCAGCCCCCGTTCGACCGCGCGCCCTGGGAGATGCGCTTCGGACTCTGCGACGAACGCGGAAGGCTCAAGCAGGTCGGCGAACGCCTCCAGAGCTTCGCGCGCGACAATCCGACCGTGCAGCGGCCCGCGCCCTTCGCGCAGGACGAGGCGGCATGGTACGCGGATCCGCCGCGCCGACTGCGCGAGGCATATGCGCGTTATCGCGCCATGGAGGAGTAGCCGGCGGTGTTGGACGAGGAGAACCCGGAGCCGAGCGCAGAGGCCGCACCCATCGCCTCCGAGCTCTCGGAGCAGGTCTTGGAGAATGCGCGACTGCTGGCGGAGCGGCGCCTCTCGCGTGCTCTCAACGCCTTGCCGTTGGAGCAGCGCGCCAAGCGCGTGCGCGATCACGTGCGCTTCGTCGGGCAGAGGATCGCGCGCGAGACGGCGCGGCTGGCCGCCGATCTCATCGAGATCGACGAGCAGACGGTGCGCTGCGCGGAGACCGGGCGCGCGATCTCCCTGCTGGTCGAGGACGACTGCATGCTGGTGGAACGATCATGGCTCGCGGGCCGGCGAAGGCGCCAAGCCGTGGAGGAGCTGCAAGTCGACGACGATCTGCTCTATGTCCGCCTGGCCGGCGGCGAGGAGTGGGCCAGCATCTGGGAGCTGGTCGGCGAGATCCTGGAGGAGTGAGCCGCAGACTGTGCCAGGCATCCGGCACACCCATCGTCTACGCTGGGGGTCGTGAGCGGCCCGCGCATCTCAACCGATGACCCTCCGCCGGAGGGCGCGCCGTTGGAGCTGAACCAGCGCCAGCGCGAGGCGATCGCCTATCGCGGGGGCCACCTGTTGCTGCTGGCGGGACCCGGCACCGGCAAGACCGAGACGCTGGCACGCCGCGCCGCGGCGCTGATCGACGAGGCACGCAACGGCGGGCACGAGCAGCCCGAGATGCTCCTGCTCACCTTCGCTCGCAAGGCCGCCCGGGAGCTCCGCGCGCGCGTCGCGCGCCACCTGCGTTCCGGGGGCCGCCTTCCCGCGTGCTCCACGTTCCATGCCTTCGCGCTGGAGGTCCTCGAGCACGCGGGATCGCGCGCCTACGGTGAGCTGGGCATGTTGACGCCCACCAAAGAGCGCCTGCTGGTCGAGCGCGTCTGCCGCGGCGTCGCCGACGAGCACCCCGAGCGCATCGCCTACTTCACGCGCGACGCGCTGCGCAGCAGGAGCTTCGCGCGCGACTTCGCCAACGCGGTCGGGCGCTTCAAGCAGGCGCGCGTCTCGGCGCTCGAGGTCTTCGCCGCGGCCCGCGGCGCCCAAGGCCAGGCGCGCGCGGCGCTCGCCGAGCTCGCAGGACTCTACCAATCGTACGAGCAGGAGCGCGAGCGGCTCCGCCTGCGAGACTTTCGCGACCTCGTCAACGAGGCGATCGAAACCCTGCGCGGCCGGCCGCGCGCATACGCGCACGTCTTCGTCGACGAGCTGCAGGATGCCGATCCCAGTCAGCTCGAGCTCCTGCAGATCCTCGCCGGCGCCGGAGCGATGGTCACCGCCGTGGGTGATCCCAACCAGAGCATCTACCGCTTTCGCAGCGCCGCGCCGGCGGCGATCTCCGATCTCCAGCGCATGCTCACGCCCCACGTCGTCGCGCTCGACGAGAATCGGCGTTGTCCGCCGGAGATCCTCGCCTGCGTGAATCGTCTCGCCGAGGTGCCCGCGCCGCTGGATCCGCGCGATCCGCCGCAGCCCGCACTGGCGGCCGCGAGCCTCACGCGCTCCGTCGCGGAGCGCAGCGGGGAGGTACGCTGGCTGCGCTGCCTCGACCGGCATGACGAAGCCATCTCGATCGCGCGCGAGATCCGCCGTCGCATCGGCGCGCCGCGAGCGGGCGGCGGCGTGTTGCGCTACCGCGACGTCGCCATCCTCTTACGCTCGCCCGAGCGGCATGCCGAAGCCATCGCGCTGGCGCTGCGTGGTTCCGGCATCCCGGTGGTACGCAGCGGAGCGGCGGAGTTCCTCGCCGACGCCGCGGTGGATTTCGTGCTCGCCTATCTCAAGGCGCTCGCCGCGGCACCGGGCGTCGATCAGCTCCTGCGCCTGCTCTCCTCGCCCGTCGTCGGCGTCCATGCGCACGCGCTGCGCTTTGCCCAGCGCCGCATGGCACGCGGCGCCGATGCGCTGAGTGCCCTGACCGCGAGCGCGGAGCTGAGCGCGCAAGAGCGTGCGCGCATCGCGCGCTTCGCCCGCATCTTCGAGCGTCATCGCTCCTCCTGGCGCCGCAGCGGCGCCGGCGAGCTGGTGCGCTCGATCGCACGCGAGCACGGGGTCGTCGCCGCGCTGGTCGCATGCGCCGCCGACGATGAAGCCGGAGCCGCATCGGCCGCACGGCTGAAGGCGCTGATCTCGCTGGCCGACGATGCCGACGCCGTCGCCGGCCGGCCTCCCGAGGCGGTCGAGCAGCTCGCGCATGGCGCCCATGAGCTCTTTACGCTCCTCGCCGAGGCCGAGGGTGCCGCCGCGTGCGAGGGCGTGCACATCCTCTCGATCCACGCCGCGAAGGGCTTGGAGTTCCCTCTCGTCGTCGTCGCGGGCGCCGTGCGCGGCGAGCTGCCGGCGCCATCGCGTCCCGATCCGTTACTCGGCGAAGCGGCGCAGGAGGCGCTCTACCACGATGCGAGGATGACTCCGGCCGCGCCCGCCGTCGAGCAGCGCGAGTAGGAGCTGCGCCTCTTCTACGTCGCCTGCACGCGCGCGTCGGAGTCGCTGATCCTCACCAGCTATGAGCAGGACGAAGGCACCGAGGTCGCCGACTCACCGTACCTTGCGCGGCTCGGCCTGGCGGAGCCCACGCGCACACCCGTGTGCGATGTCTTCGACGAGGTGGAGCGCGTGCTGGCGCTGCACCGCCTCGGGATCGCGAGCACGGAGGGGGCGCGATGCGCCGCCGAACGGCGCATCGTCACGTGCGG
>JAGWST010000501.1 GCA_028869325.1 bacterium
CCGACCGCGGCGGCCAGCGGAGCCGACGCCGAGATTCCCGTCGAGGTCCCACGCTTTCTGGCCAACGACGCGTTCGGCGCGATGCAGGCGCTGGAGCGCGTGGAGGCGCTGGCCCCGATGGCCGTCCCGGAGGCCGACGCCGCCTCGCTCCTGGCGCGCTGGGAGCGCGCCGCCGCCCCGCCCTCATTCGCCGCCGGCGCGGCGCCGCTTGTCAGCATCATCACGCCGACGTTCAACCGTCCGCAGCTCCTGGCGCAGGCGCTCGAGAGCATCGCGGCCCAGCGCTACCCCAACGTCGAATCGGTGGTGGTCAACGACGCCGGCTCGGATGTCGACCAGGTCATCCAGCGCTTCGCCGGGCGTCTGCACATCCGCTACGTCACGCACGAGCACAATCGCGGCCTGAGCGCGGCCCTCAACACCGGCATCGCCAACGCCACGGGAGCCTACGTCGGCTACTGCGACGACGACGATCTCTTGTACCCCGACCACGTCGAGCGGTTGGTCGCCGCGCTGCAGGCGCGCGGCGGCCGCGCCGCCTACGCCGATGCCGTGCTCGTCAACCAGCGGGCCGAGGGAGCGGCGCTGGTCGACGCCGGCTACGATTTCCAGTACGCCCAGCCGTTCGACATCGTCAAATTTCTCGCGCTCAACCTCTTCCCAAACCTTGCCGTCATCCACGAGCGCGCGCTCTGCGACGAGATCGGTCCGTACGACGAAGACCTCCCCGTGCTGATGGACTACGACTACTGGCTGCGTATCGCGATGCGCACGACGTTTCTCCACGTCGAGTCGCTGAGCGCAGAGTTTCATCAACGCAGCGACGGCTCCAACATGACGAGCGAGCACGCGGCGCGCTTCGTCGAAGCGCGCAAGACGGTCTACGGCCGCCTCCGGGAGGTGAGCGCCAACCACCCCGACGCCCTGCGCCAGCAAGCCGCCTTGACCGGCATCACCATGGCGTAGCGCCCGCGCGTCGCCAACGGGAATTGCCTCTCACAACGCGAACAAGCGGCCAACGATGCGCCGCTACTTCACCCACTTTGGGCTCGCTCGGGACCCCTTTCTCGATACAGCGGACCCTGAGTTCTTCTATGAGACGCCTCGGTTCAAGGAGGCGAAGGCACGGCTCATCTCCTCGTTCGCCGACGGTCGCGGACTGGTGGTCGTCAGCGGCCCCGTCGGCGCCGGCAAGACCTCGCTCTCCGCGGCGCTCGAGCTGGAGTGCCTCAAGGACGACGGCGTCGCCTTCGGCAAGATCCTGGATCCGACGTTCGGCAACGAGACGGAGACGCTGATCGCCATCGGCCGGGTCTTCGGGCTGAGCCTTCCGCCCCGGTCCAGCGCATCGCTGAAGAACGCGCTGAAGAACCTCTTCTTCGACGTCGGCGTGCTCGAGAATCGTTCCATCGTGCTGGTCGTCGACGAGGCGCAACTGTTGGAGCCCTTCGGCCTCGAGGTGCTGCGCCTGCTGCTGAACTACCAAGTCCCGGAGAAGAAGCTCCTCAACGTGCTGCTCTTCGGTCAGCCCGAGCTGGTCGAGAGGGTCCGCCGGCAGCAGAATATCTCGGATCGCGTCGATCAGTGGCTGGAGATCGGCCCGCACGACCCCGGCGAGCTAGTGGTGATGCTGCGCCATCGTCTACGGCGTGCCGGCCTGCCGGAGGGCCAGCACATCTTCAGCGACGAGGCGATCGAGGCCGTCGCACGCGCCAGCGGGGGCTATCCGCGGCGCGCCGTCATCCTCGCGCACGCCGCGATGGCCGCCGCCGTCGATGCGGGGGCCTCCGGTGTCTTCAGCGAGCATTTGGAGGAGGCGTTGCGGCGCACGGGCACGCAACCGCTGCCCTTCGTGGTGGACGAGCCGCAGACGCCGGTGTCCGCCGACAACGGCGAAGATTCACGGTCCGGCGCGGCCGTCGAGCCGCCTCGCGGTTGGTGGGCCGCGATGCTGGAGCGCCTCTTCCCCAGCGCCGCCGGCGAGCGGCGATGACCTCCGAGTTCGACGAGCGAAGCGCGGACATGCGGCTGGTCGAGCTGCAACGCCGGCGGCTCGACCTTCCCGAACGCCCGTTGAAGTGGGCACAGGATCCGGAGGCGCTGAAAGAGACCTTCAGCGGCGCCCCGCACGTGGCGCTCGACGCGCCGGAGCTCAGCGCGGCGATGGTCATCGCCTCGCTCCACGTCTCCCCATCCCGCGGGCTTATCCCGGGTGCCCTCGTTACCGTGACGCTGCTGGTGGAAAACGGCGGCGGCGTCGCCGCCGCCGTGCGCGCGCGCCTCTCGCTCTCGCTTGATGCGAGCTACCGGCTCGGGAGCACGACCGTCGACGAGCGCGCCGCGCCGGACGTGGACGAGTCGAGCGCCGCACTGGGCGAGCGCGGCATCGACCTCGGCAGCCTGGGCCCGGGCGACCGCCGGCGTCTCTCGCTCACCGCGAAGGTGGGCGTCGCGACCGAGCCGTTTCGCGTCACGGCGCAGCTCGATGCCGGCGGAGCGCCGGCGCTGGGCGTCGCCCCCCTCGAGATCGAGCGCAGCCGCAGCCCCGGCGCATTCGCCCAAGCCGTCGCACAACGCATGGCGCTCGACGAGCCGGCCCAGGCCGAGCCGGCCCAGGCCGAGCCGGCCCAGGCCGATGCACCGGCATACGAGCTCGAGCCCGAAGAGGCGTTGGTCTACGAGGCCGCCGACGCCGCTCTCTCTGCGGAGCGTGAGCTGAAGCTCACGCCAGCGGCACCCGAAGCGGAGCACGGCGCGCCGGTGTGGGGTGCCCCCGAGCCGGTTGCCGAGCCGGAGCCGGTTGCCGTAACGGTGCCGGAGCCGGTTGCCGTAACGGTGCCGGAGCCGCCGCCGCAGTCTCCGGTAGAAGAGCCGAGTCTTTCGCCGTCGTACGTGCTATGGGCGAGCGTCGACGGATCCGCCATTCGCTTCTTGGCGCGCGTCTTACAAGACGGCTCGACGCTGGGGCTGCTGGGGCACTTTCTCGTCGCCAACGCGCTCGTCGCCCGCTATCCCTCGCAGGGCGCCGGCGCCGGCGATGCGCTCGGATTGGCGAAGTTCTCCGCAGAGCAGGCCGCGCTGCTCAACCGCCTCATGTTGCAGGCACGCATGAAACGCGCGACCTCGCTGGATGCCTACGCGACGCCGCCGCCCTTGGAGCAGATCTCCCGCATCGAACGGCTCCCGCTCACCGACGGCGCCACGCTCCCGGCCGCTCTGCCGCGCGCCCAGGACGGCTCGCTGGTGCTCTTCGCGACGCTCGGCAGCGCGG
>JAGWST010000502.1 GCA_028869325.1 bacterium
CGCCGGCTATGCGCGCGCCGGTCATCGCCTGCCGAAGATCCCGTGCGGGCGTAGCACCAAGATCAACACGACGAGCAACAGGGCCGGCAGCTCGCGTATCGCCGGCGAGACGAGATAGGCCGTGATCGTCTCGAAGTAACCGATGACGTATGCCGCCGCCAGCGATCCGGAGACGCTCCCCAGCCCCCCCAGCACGACGATCGAGAAGGCGCTCCCGGTAAGGTCGCCCGCTTGATCGGCGCTCGCCCCCAGGAACGAGGAGAGCAGGACACCCGCTACGCCGGCCAGGATGCCGTAGACGCCCCAGACGATCAGGAAGACGCGATTGAGATCGAAGCCCACCAACGCCAGTCCCATCGGACTCATCGACGCGGCCTGCAGCGCCTTGCCCGTGCGCGTGCGCGTGACGAAGGCCCAGAGCAAACCGATCACGATCCAAGCGATCGCCCCGATCAGCAGCTCGTTGCGGGGCGTCCGAACGCCCAGCACCTGGGTCACGCCCGTCACCAGCGGCGGCGAGGTCACCGGGTTAGAGCTAAAGGCGTAGTCGAGCGCGCCTTGGATGATGATGCCCCACAGCAGCGTGGCGGTGAGGATGAAGATCTCCTTCTCCTCGCTGGGGATACGCCGCGAGCGCGTGATCGGCACGACGATCATGCCGTAGGTCCAGTATGCGGCCACCACGGCGGCCGAGATGCCCGCCAGCGCCCCCAGCCAGTGGTGGCCGCCCATGTGCGTGGTGACGAACCACCCAACCATCGCCGCGATCACCAGGATCGCGCCGTGGGCGAGATTCAGAACGCCCGTCACGCCGAAGATCAGGGTGAAGCCGATGGCGCCCATACCGTAGAGAGCACTGATCACGAATCCGTCGACCAGGATCTGCGCTGCGAGCGTCATCGGCGAGCTTCCGGTCGCTACTTCTCGGCGAAGGCCGGGAGCTGGATCTTTCCTTGCGCGATCTTCTCGGGCCAGATCACGACTTGCTTTCCGTTCTGCCACTGGAAGTTCACGCCGGTCACGTAGCCCGGGCCATAGCGCAGACCGTGCGTGTATTGATCGTCGCGCCCATAGAACGCGATCCGCCCCTGCAGGCCGACGAAATCGACCTTCTCGAGAGCCAAAACGAGCGCGTCGCCGTCGGTGGACTTGGCCGCGTCGATGGCGTGCTTGAGCGCGAGGATCGCGTCGCCCTCCGAGAAGGCGTTGTAGGCGGGATCGACGCCGAAACGCGCGCTGTAGGCCTTGGAGAACGTCGCCGCCAAGGGCGTGACCGCCGCGCCTCCGGCGTCGGTGGTCTGCGTGACCACGCCCTCACACGCACCGTTGGTCGCCTTCCAGAAGGCGGTGGAGCCGGCCTGTCCGCTGATCCCCGCCAGCAGCGCCGGGACGCGCTGTTGCTTCCATTGCACCGTCGGCGCCACCCCGACGTGCGCGATGGCGGTGAGGATCACATCCGGGTGCAACCCTTCGATCTTCTGATAGATCGGCGTGAAGTCGTTGGTGTTGGGCGAGAAGCGCACGTAGTCCAGCACCTTGAGGCCCGAAGTCGCCAGGCATTGCTTATAGCTCGCATCGACCGGCTTTGTCCAGTCGGCGTCCTCGCTCATCTCCACCGCCGTCTTGTAGTGGAGTTGACCCACCAAGACGTCTTTCGCGAAGCCGCATACCTCCTCGGCGAGAAAGTGCGAGTTGGTAAACGGATGAAAGACGTACTTGTACGTGGGGTAATCCTTGTGAACCATCTCCGTGATCACCGTCGTCGCCGCGCCCGTATAGAGCGTCGGCACCTTCAGGCGGGCCGCCCACGGCTCCACAGCGAGCGCGACCTCGCTGGTGAAGACGCCCGTCATCGCCACGACGTGATCCTGCTGCACGGCGCGCTGCATCGCTCGCACCGCCTCGGCCGCGGAGAGATGCGTGTCGTAGAGCATCAACTTGACGGGACGGCCGTCGATGCCTCCGCTCTTGTTGATCTCGTCGGCGGCCAGTTGCGCGCCGTTGACGATCGACTGCCCGTCGATGTGAGAGAAGGGCGCGAGCACGCCGATCAGGATCGGTTGCCTCGATTGCTGGGCCGCGGCCATCCGTCCGCTGGACCACATTGAGACGAGCGCGACCGCCAAGGCCGCAGACGCCAAAGCCAGAACACGCAAACGGTCAAAGGCCCTCTGTTTCCGTATCATCGAATACGCTGCCTCCGTTAAGGTAGGCCAAGGTACGCAAAGCGCGGGGGGCTATTTATTCCGCTGGGCGCAAATTCCTCGTTACGGGAGGCCTCCCACCAGCCGCCGCTCGTCGGTGGCGCGATCGTGCACCAGCGCCCCGTCACGCGCAAGGCCCAACACCCACGTCTCGCACGCGATGCGATGGCGGGTGAAGCACTCGCGCATCGCCGCCGCGATCTCCATGGCGTTGCCCTCCACCAGCGCCAGTACGCTCGGCCCGGCGCCCGAGAGCGCCACGCCCAGCAAGCCGGGCGCCTCGAGGCGCAGCGCCTCCTCCAGACCGGGGACGAAGGCGGCGCGGTAAGGCTGGTGCAGACGGTCCTGCATCGCCACGCGCAGATGGCGCAGGTCGCCGCTGGCGAGCGCAGCCCCCAGCAGCGCGGCACGCTGCACGTTGTAGACGGTGTCCTCTTTAGCGTAGGCCTGCGGCAGCACGGCGCGCGCCTGCGAGGTGGCCAGCTCCAATTGCGGTACGGCCACGATCGCGCGAACGCCATGCGGCGGATCGAAGCGCATGAAACTGGGCGCCGCGGACCCACGCTGTGCCGCAACGATGATCCCGCCCAGCAGCGCCGGGGTCGAGTTGTCGGGATGCCCCTCCAACGCGCAGGCAAGCTCCACCAATCTGTCGGCGGGCATCTCCAAGCCCTCGGCGGCGTCCGCGACGAGCAGCCCGAGTACGGCGGCCGCCGCGCTGGAGCCCAGGCCCTTGCCCAGCGGCAGGGGGTTCTCCACCACCAGCTCGCCGTGCGGCAGCGGTGCACCGTCGCCGAGCAGGGCGCGCATGCCGCGCAGGATCTCCTGCTCGAAGCCGGCGTGCGTGGGCATCTGCGGCCCCGGCAGAAAGCGCACGCCAAACGGCGCGTCGTGGCAGCGCAGCGTCGCGCGCACGCGCAGCTCCAGCGCGATGCCGACGGCATCGAACCCCGAGCCGAGGTTGGCACTGGTCGCGGGGACTTCGAAATCGATGCGCATCGGTTACCGCTTCTCCTTCAACATCACGTCGAGCACGGCATCGGCCGAGGGCGCCACCGCTTCGGGGGCATGGAGCTCGGCGATCGACGAGTCTTTGAGCACGTGCCCCGTGAAGATGCAGACAACATCGGCGCCGGCCGGCATCACTCCGCGCGCGCGCAGCGCACGCACCCCGGCCAGCGAGGCGGCGGAGGCCGGCTCGCAGCCCAGGCCGTCGCTGCCGATCACGCGCCGCGCCTCCAGGATCTCCTCGTCGCTCACGGCCAGCGCCAGGCCGTCGCAGGCCTGCAGCTCGCGTCGTGCCTTACGCCACGAGACGGGGTCGCCGATGCGGATCGCGCTGGCCACCGTCTGCGCTCTCACCGGCTCTAGCTCTCCGCCCTGCTCCCAGGCACGTGCGAAGGGGGCCGCGCCCGCCGCCTGCACCACGCACAGGCGCGGCAGACGATCGCACAACCCTAGCGCCAGCGCCTCCCGGAAGCCCTTGCCCAGCGCACTGACGTTGCCGAGGTTGCCGCCCGGCAGGACGACCCACTCCGGCGCGCGCCAGCCGCGTTGCTCCAGGATCGCGAAGGCAACGCACTTCTGCCCCTCCACGCGATACGGATCGACGGAGTTCACCAGCGCCACCTCGCGCGAGGCCGCACCGACTTCGCGTGCCAGCCTGAGCGCATCGTCGAAATCGCCGTCGATGGTGAGCACGCGCGCACCGTACGCCAGCGTCTGCGACACCTTCGCCTGCGAGACGCCGCCGGCAGGCGCCAGCACAAAGGCTTTGATCCCAGCTCGCGCGGCGTAGGCGGCCATCGAGGCCGAGGTGTTGCCGGTGCTGGCACAGAGCGCGGCACTCGATCCGCGCGCCGCGGCGAAGGAGACGGCCACCGTCATGCCGGCGTCCTTGAACGAGCCGCTGGGATTGCGTCCGCAGTGGTACGCCGCCAGCCGGTCGAGGCCGCCCCAGGCGGCACTGCGCGGCGCGTCCTGCAGCGGGATCTCGTTCTCGTCGAGCGAGACGATGCGCGCTTCGTCGATGTGCGGGAGCAGCTCACGAAAGCGCCAGACGCCGCTGCGATCGATCGCGGCGTTCGCCCCGCTGCGATCGCGCAGGA
>JAGWST010000039.1 GCA_028869325.1 bacterium
GCGAAAGAAGAGCGCCTGCTCCGTCCAAATCGCCCGCTCCGAGAGATCCCAGCGGTGCTGGTAGGAGTCGAGGTTGTAGAAGTCCTGCGGCGTTTGGACGAATGCGACATGCTCGTCGGCGAAGTAGCCGAGCGTGCGCGTCAGAAAACGCCGGCTCGGCACGTGGTCGGCGTCGAAGATCGCGACGTACTCGGCATCGACGTAGCGCAACGCGTTGTTCAGCGAGCCGGCCTTGGCCTGAGTATTCTTGGCGCGCGCGACGTAGTTGCAGCCGAGCTCCTCCGCCAGGCGGCGCATCTCGGGCCGGTTGCCGTCGTCGAGCAGCCATGTCTCGTGCGGGTAGTCCATCTTCATGGCCGCCAGCAGCGTCTGACGCAGCATCACGGCCTCTTCGTCGAGGGTCGGGATCAAGACGGCGACCTTCAGGCCGCTCCGCGGCGGAGCGGCGTTGCGTACAGTCAGGCGCCATGTCATGAAGAGGTGGAGCAAGACGGTCAGGATCCCGTAGAGCTCCGCGGCGAAGAGCGTCAGCGAGAGCCAAAGGTGCGCGCGGTTGAACGTTCCGAGGCGCCACGTAAGATACCACGTGGCGACGATCAGAAAGGCAAAGACGACGAGCTTTCTCGCTGGTTCGAGCGACGTGTAATCGCGGGCTCGCTGCACGGTCCTCCCGACCTCCGGTGTGCCTGGCTTCCGCTCGTCCGTGTGACGCGCACCACAATCCTAGCAGCGGCGGGGAACGGCCGTCGTGAACCAAGCGTCGTAAGGCGTTAGGTACAGAGAGGAAAGGAACCGGAATTAGTGTGGGTCATCAGTCCCATTCCAATGCCAAGCGAGGTCCTTTTTCCGGGCTAAGACCTTCAAACGGGGGGAGCCGAAATGCCCGCCATCCCCTAATCGCCCGACTCTTCGAACCCGGCGAAAACCGTGCGATGGCGCCCACCGCGCTTGGCAAGGTACAGCGCGCGGTCGGCACGCTCCAGCACTTCCTCGATGCTCTCCCCGGGCCGCGGAGCGATGACCCCGATGCTCAGTGTCACGGAGCGCCCGTCCGCATGAATCACCGCGCTCAAGTCTGTCCTTACGAGACGATCGATGATCCCCTTGGCGACGCCCAGCTTGGTTGCGGGGAGGACGGCGAGGAACTCATCGCCCCCGAGGCGCCCTAAATGGTCGCCGCTTCGCAGCCGCTGACGGACGGCGCTCGCCAGCTCGCGAAGACAACGGTCGCCCGCTTTGTGCCCCAGCGCATCGTTGATGCGCTTGAAGTGATCGATGTCGATCAAGAGCACGATGCATTCGCACGCTCGGAGCGGATCGCTCAGAACGCCCTGGAGTGCGCTCTCGATGGCCTTGCGATTCAGCGTATCCGTTAATGGATCGCGCGCGGCTTCGGCGCGCTCGTTCAAGATCATCCTCGCCTCGGCGATGAGCGGCGCGAGGCACGCGGCGAGATCGACCAGAGTGCGGCGATGGAGAGGCTCCAAGGAATGGTGGCACATAGAGAGCGTGAGCGCGCCTAAGAGCTTGGCGCTCGCGTCGCGCATCGCATAGGCGGCGAGCGCCTCGGGTCCATCCCGCACGATCACGACATCGAGTGCCTCGGTCTCGAGCCGCTCGAGTGCGGAGCGCTGGAGCTCATGCTCCATCGC
>JAGWST010000503.1 GCA_028869325.1 bacterium
CAACGAGAGGCCCAACATCTTCGCCACCTTCACCTCGCCGACGCAGATCGGCATCGACCCCCAGAGCGTCAGGCTGGTGATCAACGGGCGCGACGTGACGGCGCTCTCCAACCGCAACGCGAACTTCATCGTCTACTCGCCGCAGCAGGCGTTGGCCCCTGGGACCGTCAACGTCTCGGTCAGCGTCGCCGACACCGCCGGAAATCGGGTGTCGCGCAGTTGGAGCTTTACCATCGGCCGCGCCCAGTGAGCCGGCCGGTATTCGCCGATGCGGCGCGAGCTGCACGAGTCAAGGAGGTAGAAGTGAAACGAGCTCTCGGCGTCGCAGGCCTACTGATGGCGTGTGCGCTGGCGGGGTGCGCCGGCGCACAGCAAGGTGCCGCGAATTCCTCGACCCTCGTGCAGGCTCGCGTGAAGGACGCCGTCAGCCTCGATCCGGCCGTGGCGACCGACGGCCTCTCGCTCAACGTCTCGGTTGAGGCGATGCGCGGTCTGTTGCGCTTCAAGGCGGGCACGTTCGACGTGGGGCCCTCCATCGCAAAGGACTGGCACTCGCAGGACGGCGGCCGGGTGTGGCTCTTCGATCTCAAGCCGGACCTGAAGTTCTCCGACGGGACGCCGCTGGATGCGGCGGCGGTGAAGTTCAACTTCGACCGTTGGCGTGAGCCGAAGAACCCCTATGCGGGGACGCAGCCGTTCTCTTACTACATCTCGATGTTCGGCGGCCAGCCCGGCATCATCCGGGGCGTGGATGTCGTCTCGCCGACGCAGGTACGTTTCACGCTGAGCACGCCGTTCGGCCCGTTCCTGCGCGATCTGGCCATGCCCTCGTTTGCGATCGGCTCACCCACGGCGATCAAGGCCGACCCGCAGGCGTTCGCGCAGAAGCCCGTGGGCTACGGACCCTACACGGTGGGCGAGTGGGTCCACGACGACCACATCACGCTGAAGGCCAACCCGGCCTTCGACGATCCGAAGCCGGCCTATCAAACCGTGGTGATCCGCGACATCCCCGACCAGGCCACCAGCGTGCTGGAGGCGCAGAAGGGCTCGATCGACGGGCTCTCCGACCCGCGCCCCGAGGACGCCAAGGCGCTGGCCAAGGATACGGCGCTCGAGGTCTACCAGCAGCCCGCCAACAACGTGGCCTATCTGGCGCTGAACCTGGAGAAGAAGCCCTTCGACGATCCGCGCGTGCGGCGTGCCATCGCCTACGCGCTGGATCTCCATGCCATCGTCGGCGGTCTCTATGGCAAGGGCGCGGAGGTGGCCAACACCTGGGTGCCGGACGGAATGGACGGCTCGAGCGCCCCCGTGAAAGCCTATCCGCACGACATCGCCAAAGCCAAGGCGCTGCTCGCGCAGGCGGGACTTCCACACGGCTTCTCGACGCAGCTCTACTACGGCACGGCACCGCGCCCGTATCTCCCCGAGCCGCAGCGCATCGCCGAGGCGATCCAGGCGCAGTTGAAGCAGGCCGGCATCAACCTCACCCTGGAGCCCTTCGAGTGGGCCGTCTATCTGCAGAAGATCAAGAACGGCGAGCATCCTATGTGCCTGATCGGATGGACGGGCGACAACGGCGACGCGGACAACTTCCTCTACACGCTGCTGGATCAGGACTCGGCCGTCAAGGGCGCCGCGCAGAACTACTCGTTCTGGCGCGATCCGAAGTTTCACGCCCTGATGCTGGCTGGTCAGCGCACCGTCGATGAGTCCAAGCGCCAGGCGATCTACGTGCAGGCGGTTAGGCTGGTGCACGATCAGGTCCCGGCCATCCCGCTGGTGCACACCACCGTGCCGATCGTCTGGAGGCGCTCGGTCGCGGGCTATGTGCCCAACGCCGACTCGATCGTCTACTACGAGCTGATGCATCCCGCGGAGGCCAAGTGATGGACGACTGCCTGTTCTGCAAGATCGTCAACGGGGCGATCCCGGCCGAGCGGGTCTACGAAGACGAGCGCGCGATCGCCATCCGCGACGTCAACCCGAAGGCGCCCGCGCACGTCTTGGTGCTGCCGCGCACGCACGAGGCCACGCTCTCGGAGTACGCCGCGCAGCACGACAACGGCGATATCGGCCACCTCTTGCGGGTCGCCGCGGAGCTGGGCAAGCGCTACGGCGAGGAGCGGGGCTTCCGGGTGGCGGTGAACGAGGGCGGCGACGGCGGGCAGACCGTCTACCACGTGCACTTGCACGTGCTTGCCGGGCGACCGTTCACGTGGCCGCCGGGATGAACGCGGAGGAGCGGGTCGACGCGATCGTGATCGGCAGCGGTCAGGGTGGCGTCCCGTTCGCCGTGGCGATGGCCAAGCGCGGCAAATCGGTGGTGCTCTTCGAGCGCGGGCCGCTCGGCGGAACCTGCGTCAACAACGGCTGCACGCCGTCCAAGGCGCTGTTGGGCGCAGCGCACGCGGCCGGGCGCGCGCGCCGCGCGCAGGCGCTAGGCATCCACGCAACCTTGGAGGTCGACGCACCGTTCGTCTTCGCGCGCACGCGCAAGATCCGCGACGAGTTTCGCAGCGGGGTCGAGCGCCGCCTCACGAAGGCGGGCGTGCGCGTGGTGCGGGCCGAGGCGCGATTCGTCGGGAGACGGCGCGTGAGCGGGGGAGGTACGCTCGTCGAGGCGCCGCTGGTGCTGATCGACAGCGGGAACCTGGCCGTGGTTCCCTCGATTCCCGGCCTGGCGGGTACGCCCTATCTCACCAACGCCGACGTCTTCGACCTGGAGCGGCTGCCGCGGCGGCTGCTGGCGCTGGGCGGCGGCTACATCGGCTTGGAGCTGGGTCAGGGATTCGCGCGGCTGGGCAGTCGCGTGCGCATCATCGACCGCAACCCGCGCGTGCTGGTGCGCGAGGAGGCCGACGTCGCCGAGACCCTGCAGCGCTCGCTGGCCGCCGACGGCGTCGAGCTCTCGCTCAATGCCGAGGTCGTGCGGGTCGACTACGACGGCGGCGAGTTCAGCCTGACGCTGAAAGACGGCGCCGTCTTTCGCGGCGACGCGCTGCTGGTGGCGATCGGGCGCAAGACCAAGGCGTCGTCGCTGGACTTACCGGCCGGCGGAGTCGAGCTGGACGCACAGGGTAACATCCGCATCGACGAGCGTCTCCGCACCACCTGCGAGGGCGTCTACGCGATCGGCGATGCCGCCGGACAGCCGCCCTTCACGCACGTTTCGTGGGAGGACTACCGGCGTTTGGTCGCCATCCTTGACGGCGAGGGGCGCACGCGCGGAGATCGCGTGCTGGCATACGCCGTCTTCACGGAGCCGCAGGTCGGGCGTGTGGGGCTCACGCTCGAGGACGCGCGGCGGCGCGGCCTGCGCGCCCGGGCGGCGACGCTGCCGTACGCACAGATCGCGCGCGGCATCGAGTGGGGCTTGGAGGAGGGCTTCGCGCGCATCGTCATCGACGAAGAGAGCGAGCGCATCATCGGCGCGACGATGGTGGGCTACGAGGCGGCCGAGCTGATCCACGTCTTCCTCGCGCACATGGAGGCGGGCTCAACATGGCGCGTGCTCGACCGCTCCGTCCACGTGCACCCGACGCTGGCCGAGGGGCTGCCGAGCCTGGCGCGGCTGTTAGCCTAACGCCGCATCGGTGCCCGCGCGGCTTGCGCGCAGCGCGGCGAGCACGCGCGGCGGCGTCAGCGGTATCTCGGTAATGCGCACGCCGGCGGCATCCTCCACGGCGTTGGCGATCGCGGCCGCGCCGGGGATCGCCGGCGGCTCGCCGACGCCCTTGGCGCCGAACGGGCCCAGCTTCGAGGGCACCTCTACCAGCGAGACCTCCAACGGCGGCACCTCGCCGCTGTGCGGGATGGCGTACTCCAAGAACGAGGCGTGCTGCGGCTGCCCGAATGCGTCGTGTACGATCTGCTCGACCAGCGCGCGCCCGATGCCTTGGGTGATGCCGCCGTGGATCTGCCCTTCGACCTCGGCGGGATTGAGCGCCTTGCCGACGTCCTGCACGGCGAGATAGGCAGTCGGACGGACGACGCCGGTCGCGCGATCGACCTGCACGCGCACGATGTGCACGGCGAATCCCGGCGAAGACTCGGGGTGCGCGATGCGCCCCTGTCCCAACAGCGGCCGATGCGGGCTGGCGAAGGCCATCGTCGACTGCGCTAGCTCCGCGATGGAGGCGCCGGACGAGGGATTGCCGCGCACGAAGACGCGGCCATCCTCGACGACCAGATCGCCGATCGCCGCCTCGAGGCGCTCCGCCGCCAGCTCCAAGAGCTGGCGCTTGGCGTCGGCAACGGCGTCCTGCACCGCCTTGCCGACGGTGTAGGTGATCTTGCTGCCGCCGGACATACCGGAGAACGGCGCGCGATCGGTGTCGCTGGTGACGATGCGAATCTTGGCCGGGTCGATGCCGAACGTCTCGGCGGCGATCATCGTGAAGCCGGTGGCGGTGCCGGTGAGATCGACGGCGCCGACCTGCACGGTGAGGGTTCCGTCGCTATCGATGCGGCAGCCGGCGGCGGCCGGCTCGATGCCGCCGGGCCAGCCGCCAACGGCCACACCGTAGCCCTCGTCCGCGTCGCGCCGCGAGGCGCGGTCGCGCCAGAGCTGGCTCTCGCGGGCGCGCTCCAGAGACTCCACGAGGCCCACGCGCTGCCAGCGCCTGCCGTCGGCGCGCTCGTCGCCCTCCACCACGGCGTTGCGCAGGCGCAGCTCGAGCGGATCCATCTGCAGCTTGCGTGCCAGCATGTCGATCGCCGACTCCAGAGCGTAGAACGCCTGCGGCGCGCCCGGTGCGCGGTAGGCGCTCTCCGGCGTCTTGTGCGTGAGTACCTCGGCGGAGACGATGCGCAGGTTGGGCGCGCGGTAGGTGCTGCCGATCAGGATGCCCGTGATGCCCACCGGCGATCCGCTGGTCGCCCCGCCGTCGTAGAGCACGTTGGCGTCGAGCCCGGTAAGCGTTCCGTCGCGTTTGGCGCCGACCTTGAGCGTGATGCGCGCTGCCGGCCCGGGCTGCTCGAGCAAGAAATCGTGGCTGCGGTCGAGGGTCAGGCGCACGGGGCGGCCGAGGATGCGCGCCGCTTGCGCGGCCAGCGGCTCCGTCAAGAGAATCTTGCCGCCGAAGCCGCCGCCCACCGGCAACGGCACGATGCGCACCATGCTCTCCGCCAGGCCCAGCAGCTTGGCCGTCTCGGCGCGCATGAAGAATTGGCCCTGTGTGGAGGCGTGGATGGTGACGCCGCCGTCCGTCGCCGGCTCCGCGATGCAGCCCTGCGGCTCGAGGTAGCCCTGATAGACGCGTGCGATGGAGAAGTTCCCCTCCACCACGGCGTCGGCCCGATTCCACGCGGCCTCGACGTCGCCGCGGCCGAAGCGCATGCGCTGCGGCATGTTGGCGGGGCGCGGTGAGGTGTCGTCGGCGCCGCCCCCGGCGGCTCCGTGAGCGCCGGCGTCGTCGCCCTCGTGGCCGGAGGGATCGCTCACCAGCGGGGCGCCGGCGGCCAGCGCCGCCAGCGGATCGATGACCGCCTGCAGCTCACGGTAGCGCACCTCGACCAACTCGGCGGCGTCGACGGCGGTCGCCTCGTCGACGGCGACCACCAACGCCACGGGCTCGCCCACGTAGCTGGTCTCGTGACGCGCCAGCAGATGCGCCACGCCCAGATCCTGGTCGGTCAGGACGGCCACCACGCCGGGGAGGCGGCGCGCCGCCGAGGCATCGACGCGCTCGATGCGCGCGTGCGGGTACGGGCTGAGGATGGGGCGGGCGAAGAGCATGCCGGGGATGCGCAGGTCCGCGACGAAGCGGGTCAGCCCCCGCACCTTCTCGCCACCCTCGATTCGGCGCCGCGAGCGCCCGATCCAACTCGTTGCAGTCATGCGCCGCTCTTATCCGGCGCCGAGAGGGCTCCTTGCCGCATCGCGGTTGACTCACCGCACGAAGTTGGTATAGTATGAGGGCTGTTTGGCTCAAAGGCGAGCCGAGCGAGTATTCGGCCCATGCGGCCGAGACGAAGGGGGGTTGCAGTTTCATGGAAATCCGAGTTGCTCCGGGCGAGTCCATCGAGTCGGCCCTCCGTCGTTTCAAAAAGGCGACGCAGAAGGCGGGAATCCTCGCCGAGGCGCGCAAGCACGAGCACTACGAGAAGCCCAGCGTGCGCGCCAAGAAGAAGTCGGCCGCCGCGCGCAAGCGCCGCTCGTAGGTCTTCACGATGCTCCAGAGCAAGATCGACGCGGACCTGAAGGAGGCCATGAAGGCTCGCGACCAGGTCCGTGTCGATACGTTACGCATGCTGCGCAGCGCGCTCAACTACCGCCGCATCGAGATCGGACACGAGCTGGCCGAGGACGAGCAGCTCGAGGTCGTGCGCAAGCAGGTCAAGCAGCGCAACGACGCGATCACGGAGTACGAGCGCGCCGGCCGGAGGGAGTCCGCCGCCAAGGAGACGCGCGAGCGCGAGCTGCTGCAAGCCTTTCTCCCACGTCAGTTGACCGGCGACGAGCTGCGCGTCGTGGTCACGGAGACGCTGGCCGCGCTGCCGCGGCCGCTCGAGCGCGGCGCGGCGATGAAGGCCGTGATGGCCAAGGTCAAGGGCCTGGCCGACGGCAAGGCCGTCGCCGAGATCGTCGGCGCCGAGCTCGCCAAGTAAGACCGGATCGGCCGCGCAACTTTCCCCTACGCCGCGGGTAGTACGCCGCGGGAGGCGTGCTCATGCGAGAGATCGTTCGCTTCGGATCGGCCGCCGTGATGGCGCTGGCTATGGCCATCGCCGCGCTGATGCTCTCTGCGCCGGCGCGCGGCGCGCAGCCCGGGGAGGTGCTGGTGGTGCCCATCCACGGCACCATCGATGAAGGCATGGCGCACCTGGTGCGGGGCGCCGTGGCCGAGGCCGATACCTCCGGCGCCAAGGCGATCATCCTGGATCTCAACACGCCGGGCGGCCTTGTCGATGCCGCGACGCAGATACGCGACGCCCTCTTCGCGGCGCGGGTACCCGTGGTCGCCTACGTCTCCGAGCGGGCGTGGAGCGCGGGGGCGTTGATCACGCTGGCCGCGCCGCGCGTCGCGATGGCGCCCGGCGCAAGCATCGGAGCCGCCGAGCCTATCCCAACCACGATCAAGACCGTCTCGGCGCTGCGCGCGGAGTTCGAGTCGACGGCGGCGCGCAACGGCCGCAATCCCAAGCTCGCCGCGGCGATGGTCGACTCCTCGCGCCCCTTCCCGCCGTACAGCGAGAAGGGACAGATTCTCACCTTGACCGCCGACCAGGCTCGGACGCTGGCCGTCTCCGACGAGACGGTCAAGAGCTTCCAGCAACTGTTGGAAGACGAGCATTTTGCCGGTAGCCCGGTGCGCACCCTGGGCTACTCGTTCGGCGAGCGCCTGGCGCGCTTCGCCACCGATCCGGTGGTGAGCGGGATGCTCTTGACGATCGGTTTCCTGGGGCTGTTGATCGAGATGCAGACGCTGCACGGCATCGCGGGCCTGATCGGCGTGGCGGCGTTGGGGCTCTTCTTCGGAGCGCACGTGATCGCGGGCTTCTCGAATGAGCTGGTGATCGTGCTGGCGGTCCTGGGGCTGCTGGCGTTGCTGGCGGAGCTGCACGTCTTCCCCGGCCACGGTCTCTTCGGCATACTGGGCGTTTTGATCTTGGCCGCCTCGGTGGTCCTGGCGTTCGGGATCGCCTTCGTCGGCGTGGCGGTCCAGGCACTGGCCGTGGCCGTCGTGGCGACGGCGATCCTGTTCGTGCTCTCGACGCGCATCTTTCCGCAGAACGCCTTCTTCAGGCGGATCGTCTTCGCCGGCGCGCAAGGTCCCGAGTACATCGCCAGCGCAGACTACCGCGGCTACCTGGGGGCAAACGGCGTGGCGCTCTCCGATCTGCGCCCCAGCGGCGTGGCCGAGCTGCACGGGCGTCGTCTGGACGTGCTGACCGAGGGAGAGTACGTGCCCGCGGGCTCGCCTATTCACGTGCGGCGCGTAGAAGGCGGCCGCATCTTCGTGGTTCGCGTCGGCGGCGTGGAGCCGCACGCGGAATTGCCTGGTTGATCCATGCCGTTCGGCAGAGAGGGTGATCTATGATCGCGGTCGGCTTCGGTGGGCTCTTGGTGACGTTGCTCATCTTCTTGGGCGTCGTCATCTTCCTCTACTACTTCCCGTTCGGCTTGTGGCTGAGCACCATCGCCGCGGGCGTGCCGCTCTCCATCATCGCGCTCGTGCGTATGCGGCTGATTCGCATACCGCCGGGCGTCATCGTGAACAACCTGGTGCGCGCGCGCAAGGCCGGCCTCTCCATCGACATCGACCAGCTGCAA
>JAGWST010000504.1 GCA_028869325.1 bacterium
GACGACGCGAGGTCGGCATGAGGGTTCGCATCGTGGCCTTCGCCCGTGCGCGCGACCTCTTCGGTCGCGGCGAGTGCGAGCTGGAAGTCGCGAGCGGCGCGACCATCGCAACCGTGCGCGGCGCGCTCGTCGAGCGGGCGCCGCGGCTGGGCGAGCTGGGGGCGAGTCTGCGTCTGGCGCGCAACGGCAGCGTGGCCGGCGAAGGCGAGCCGCTTTGCGAGGGCGATGAGGTGGCCCTGCTCCCGCCCGTGAGCGGCGGCTGATCGGCGGCGGAGTGAGCGCACGATGGAACGCGTGAGCATCTCGCTGGGGCGCGTGCCGTTGGACGCGGCGGCGTTGAGCGCGAGCGTGCGCGGCGACGCCTGCGGCGCCGTCGTCACCATGCTGGGCGTGGTACGAGAGACCTCCGACGACGGTCGTGCCGTGAGCGGCATGGAGTACGAGGCCTTCGAGTCGATGGCGCTGCGCGAGCTGCAGGCGATCGCGGAGGAGGCCGCGGCACGCTGGCCGGAGTGCAACGTGGCGATCGCGCATCGCCTTGGAGCGCTCACCATTGGCGAGGCCAGCGTCGCCGTGGCCGTCGGCTCGCCGCATCGGGGCGAGGCCTTCGACGCCTGTGAGTACTGCATCGACGAGCTCAAGGCGCGGGTGGAGATCTGGAAGCGCGAGCACTACGCCGACGGCGGAGATCCGCGCTGGCTGGAGAACCGCCCGCAGCATCGATGAGACTGACGCTCGAGTTTCTTGCGGGCGGCTCGCACCGCATCGCCGTGCTGTTCTACGAGCCGCCGCAGCCGAAGGGGCCGACGCTGATTCTGGGTCACGGCTACTCCAGCTCGAAGCAGAACCTCGACTTTCTCGCCGGCTTCGTCGCCCAGCACGGCTATCGCGTTGCGGCGCTCGATTTCCCGGGCCACAAGCTCGGGGCCTCGGGCGGGCGGCTCGACTCGTTTGCCGTCTGCCTCGAGGCCATGGCCAGCGTCGTCGAGCACGTCGTGCAGCGCTTCGGCGACCGAGTCTTCGTGGGCGGGCACTCGCTGGGCGCGGCGACGGCGCTGCGCGTCTGCGGCGCCGATCCGCGGCTGGCGGGGTGCATCGCGATCGCCACCGGGCGCAACGCGGCCGGCTCCTTCGAGAGCCTGCGCGCTCGTGGTCCGCTCGCCTTGCGCGCCGCTTACGTGGACGGGGCGAGCCTGCCGGAGCTGCTCGATCAGATGAGCATCGAGACGCTCGACGCGGCGCTCGACGCCATCGCGGGGCGTCCGCTGCTGGTGGTGGCCGCGGCCCACGATCTGATCGCACCGCGCAGCCAAGTCCAGGCCCTCTACGAGCGTGCCTCCGACCCCAAATCCTTCGCCGTCGTCGAGAGCGACCATACCTTCGCGGCATCCAACAGCAAGGCTCCCGTGCTGGCATGGCTGCGAGAGCGACCGTGAACGGCCGGCCGCTGGCGCTCGCGGCCGCGGCGCTCACGGCGTTCGCGGCGCTGGGCGCCGCCATCGATCGTTGGGGGCCTTGGGGGTGGGACCGCGGCTGGCAGAGCGGGCCGGCGCTGCTGGCGCTCTGGCGGGCGGTGACGCATCTGGGCGATGTTCCTGCGTATCTGATCCTCTGCCTGGCGCTGCTGCTGGCCGGCGTCACCATCGCGCGCGTGCGCCGGGCCGCGATCGCCACCGTCGCCGGCTTGCCGCTGCTGTGGAGGATCGGCGATCTCGCCAAGGAGCTCTTCCATCGCAGCCGCCCGCCGGGCTGGCATGGCGTCATCGAGACATCGTATAGTTATCCCAGCGGCCACGCGGAGCTCTCGCTCTTCTTTTACGGCGCGATCGCTCTCTGGGTGATCGGGCCGTACCTCTCCGCGCCGCGGCGCCGCGGCCTCTTCCTCTTCGGAGGACTCGTGGTGTGTCTGCTCTCCGCCAGCCGCGTGGCGCTGGGCGTCCACTATCTGACCGATCTGCTCGGCGGCTGGCTGCTGGCCACGGGATGGCTGGCCATCGTCGGGACGGTTGCGCGTCTCTGGCCGGTGCGCAGGCGCGCCGCGCTCTCCGGCTAGACGGAGCCACCGGCGTGCACGAGTCGACGATGCTCCTCTTCGTGCTGATCGCCATCGTGGCGCTCGCGCTCGTCGCCAAACGCGCCGCGATTGCGTATCCGATCGCCTTCGTCGTCGGGGGCTCGCTGCTGGCCTTCATACCCAGTCTGCCTCCCATCGAGATCCAGCCGCAATACATCTTTCTGATCGTCTTGCCGCCGTTGCTCTTCTCCGGCGGGTGGGTGACCGATTGGCGCGAGTTCCGCGCGAATCTCCGCCCGATCGGGCTGCTGGCGATCGGTTTGGTGGCCGCCACGACGGTGATCGTCGGCGTGGTGGCGCACCAGATCATCCCGTCGCTGGGATGGGGCGCCGCCTTCGCGCTGGGCGCGATCATCTCGCCGCCCGACGCCGTCGCCGCCTCCGCGATCTTCGAGCGCTTCTCCGTGCCTAGCCGCATCATCACCATCCTGGAGGGCGAGGGGCTCGTCAACGACGCATCGGCGCTGGTGATCTACCAGTTCGCGATCGCCGCCGTGGTCACGGGGGCGTTCTCGTTTGGGCGCGCGCTGGGGGCATTCGTCTTGGTCGCGCTCGGCGGCGTGGCGGTGGGCTTGGGCGTGGCGCTGCTCATGGAGATCGTCACGCGCTGGCTGGCCAAGGTAGAGCTCAACGACTCGCTGCTGGATAGCGTGCTGACGCTGGTGGCGCCGTTCGCGGCGTATCTGCCGGCGGACGCCCTGCACGTCTCCGGGGTCTTGGCCGCCGTCAGCGCGGGGATCTATCTGGGCCGCCGCAGCGCCACCATCATGTCGCCGGAGGCTCGGCTCACCGCGCAGGCGGTGTGGAGCCTGCTCATCTTCCTGCTCAACGGTCTGGTCTTTCTCCTGATCGGCCTGGAGCTGCGCCAGCTGGTCCGCGACCCGTCGTTCAGCGCGCACACCATCCTCGTCGGCGCGCTCATCAGCGTCATCGTGATCGTCGTGCGCATCCTCTGGGTCTTTCCGGCAACCTACCTGCCGCGCGCGGTCTCCAAGCAGATCGCCGAGCGCGATCCCAAGCCCTCCTGGCGACTGGTCTCGATCGTCGCCTGGTCGGGCATGCGCGGCATCGTCTCGCTTGCCGCGGCGCTGGCGCTCCCGCTCTACGCCTTCGGAGGCGGTCCCTTTCCGCATCGTTCGGAGATCATCTTCATCACGTTCTGCGTGATCGTGGCGACGCTGGTCTTTCAAGGGCTCTCGCTGGCGCCGATCATTCGTTGGCTGGGCATCGGCGAGGGCGAGGCGCTCTCGCGGCGAGAGGTCGAGGTGCGTATCGC
Organism: bacterium; assembly: GCA_028869325.1. Lineage (GTDB taxonomy): Bacteria > Vulcanimicrobiota > Vulcanimicrobiia > Vulcanimicrobiales > SCRA01 > SCRA01. Next base: position 3,351 of record JAGWST010000504.1, read on the forward strand.
CGCCTTGCGTGCCGGGCTGGAGCATCTGACCTCGCTGGAGCAGCGCTTCACCTCGACGGAGGAGTGGACGGTGGTGGGACGGATCAAGGCGGAGTACGAGTATCGCATAGAGCATCTGCGCGGACATCTGAGCGGCCATACCGGCCAGCCGTTGGGGACGCGCGTCGATCACTGGCTGGAGGGCGAGGCCTTGGCCGCCGAGCGCTCTGCCATCATGCGCCTGCGCCGCGAAGGCAAGATCCCGGACGAGGTCTTCCGCAGGATCGAGTACGATCTCGACTTGGCCCAGGGGCGTTTGCGCTAACGCTCCGCGGAAGAGCGTGCGCTACCGCACGAACGGCCCAGCGCGAAGCGCCCTTCGAAGGTGAGGCCGAAGGCGACGTTGCGATCTGCGGCATCGCCGGGGCGCGAGAAGTCCGCAGAGAAGTTGATCGAGCGGATGCCCAGCAGGTACTCATCGCGGCCGCGCTTTAGCCCGTAGGCCAGAGCGAGGTCGGTCTCGGCCGCGTGCTCGTCCTTGTTGATTGGCGCGTGCGTGGGGTCGTCAAAGAGAAAGTGGTCGGCTCCGAACATGCGCGGAATGAGGCCGACCTCCGCCTCCACGAAATGGCTCGCGCGCAACGGCAGCCGTGCGATCAGCTCGTAGCGCCCGCCCGCCAGGCGGGATTCCGCCGTGCGCTGCATGGCCGGCAGGGGCGTACGCTGGTTGATGATGGTGGCGCCGGCGCCGATCCACAATCGCGCGCGCCGGTCGAGCGCCACGCGCGCCGTCGCGCTGAGGAGACCCAGTGCCGGGCTGGTGGCGCCGAACTCGGCCGAGGTGGCATGGGCGGTCGTGGTCACGACGGGAATGCCTTCAAGGTGCAGCTCGAAGCGGCGCGTGCGCTGGCTGAGCTCGATCAGCGCCGCGGCCGCCGTGCCGCTCTGATCGTAGCCGGGCTCGCGGTGGAAGCCGCTGACGGCCAGCGCCTGCGCGCCGACGATGGTGTCCGCGCCGGCTGCCGCCGGCAGGACGAAGAGGACCAACAGGGCGGATGCGATCCGTCCGGTGCGCAATCTCATGCCGCGTCCCTTCTCCGCCGCCGTCTTGGACAACTCTGCGCGCGGGAAGCCGCCTCCACCCACGCTCGATCGCAAGTCGCCGCGAAGGGTGCCCGTGACGCGGAAAGAAGGATTATCCATGGATCGTCCCATCGCCGGACCCGCAACGCGCTCGCTGGCCGTCTCGCGCCGCGGCGCCGTCGCCTCCAGCCAACCGCTGGCGACCGTCGCGGGTATCCATGCCCTGCGCGAGGGCGGCAACGCCGTCGACGCCGCGATCGCGATGCACGCCGTGATGGGCGTCACGGAGCCGCACTCCAGCACGATCGGCGGGGACGCCTTCGCCTTGCTCTGGGAGCCCGCGGAGGGGCGCGTCGTCGCGCTGAACGGCTCCGGCGGAGCCTCGATGGAGGCATCGAGCGCGCATCTGCGCGGTCGAGGCCTGCACGCGATGCCGGAGCGCGGCGGCGCGACGATCTCGGTCCCCGGCGCGGTGCGCGCCTTCGAGACGCTCGGGGCGCGCTACGGGCGGCGCGGCCTGCGCGAGAATCTGGCCGAGGCGATCGCTCATGCCGAAGAGGGCTTTCCGCTCGCGGAGGTCGCCGCTGCGGCGTGGAGCGATAGCGCCTCGATCGTCGAGCGCTACAGCGGCTCCGACATCCTCTACGCCAAGCGCGTGCGCGCCGGCGAGGTCGTACGCGCCCCGGAGCTGGCCCGCACGCTGCGCGCCATCGCCCAGCAGGGCGCCGAGGCCTTCTACGAAGGCGAGATCGCGGCATCGTTGATTCGCACGATCACGGCGGCCGGCGGCGTGATGACGCGTGACGATCTGCGCGCGCATCGCTCGCAGTGGGTCGAGCCGATCTCGACCAGCTATCGCGGCGTCGAGGTCTTCGCCCCGCCTCCGAACGGCCAGGGCATCGCGGGCTTGCAGATGCTCAACATCCTCGAGGGCTTCGATCTGCGCGCGCTGGGGCACAACACGGCCGACTACCTTCACGTCGTGATCGAGGCCAAGCGCCTAGCGCACCGCGACCTGGCGCGCCATCTCGGCGATCCGGACCAGGCCGAGGTACCCATCCGGCACCTCCTCGACAAAGCGTACGGGGCGGAGCTGCGCGCCCGCATCCGCCTCGACCGCACGCTGGAGCCTGCACCGGAGGCCCCGGCGCGCAGCGGCACCGTCTACGCGGCGGCGGTCGATGCCGAGGGGCGTTGCTGCTCGCTGATCAGCAGCGTCTACATGAACTTCGGCAGCGGCGTGGTGGATCGGGAGACGGGCGTGCTCTTGCAGAACCGGGCGGCTCTCTTCTCGCTCGAGCCGGGACATCCCAACGAGCTCGCGCCCGGAAGGCGCCCCTACCACACGATCGTTCCGTGGATGCTCACCCGCGATGGGCGCCCCTGGATGGCGCTGGGCATCGTGGGAGGGGAGATGCAGCCGCAAGGGGCGGTGCAGATCCTCTGCAACGCGATCGACTTCGAGATGGGCCTGCAGGCTGCGATCGAGAGCGATCGCGTGCGCCACAGCGACGATTCGATCGCCGCGGAGTCGGGGATCGGCGCGGAGGTGCGCGCGGCGCTGGCGGCCAAGGGACACCGCTTGGTTCCCGGTTTCGGCAAGTACGCGTACGGGGGTGCTCAAGCCATCGCGATCGATCCGGCGAGCGGCGTTCGCAGCGCGGCCTCCGATCCGCGGAAGGACGGCGTCGCGCTAGGTCTCTGATGGGAGCAGCTGCAGATGGGACACGCACCGGCAGCGTTTTTCTTCGACGACGGCGACCTGCTCTACGGCGTCTATAACGCTACGCTCAACGTGATGCGCCAAATTCTCTCGCCCGATCCCGATGCGCCGATGATCTGGGCCGACATGACGCGTGACCACGCGGCCATCTACAAGTCACGCGCCATCTACGAAGACGTGGCGGATGAAGTCGACGGCTGCCCGCACGAGCGCGAGCACGTGGTGGCCGCGTGCGCCTTGCACGGTGGGATCGCCTGGCACGGCAAGGCCTGCCGTCACTGCCTGCTGTTCATGGGACCCTACTATCCGCTGGAGCTCGATCCCGATCAGGTCCTTGACATCAAGACCACGGGAGTCGCGGACGGTCTCAACGTGTTGCGGCCCGCGATGGGTCACTTGGGCTCGTAGCCCGGGCGTCGCCGGCCAGCAGATTCGCGTAGCGCTCGCGCAGATCGCGTTTGCGGAACTTGCCGACGCCCGTGCGGGGAATCGCCTCGACGATGATCACGCGGTCGGGGACCCACCATTTCGCGACGCGCTCGCCCAGCCAAAGGCGCAACTCTTCCTCGCCGGCGCTGCTGCCCTCGCGCAGCACGACGCAGGCTACGGGGCGCTCGATCCACTTCTCATGCGGTACGCCGATGACGGCCGCCTCTTTGACGGCCGGGTGGCCCATCAGCGTGTTCTCCAGGTCTACCGAGCTGATCCACTCGCCGCCCGACTTCACCAAATCCTTGACGCGATCGACGATGCGCAGATAGCCCAGCTCGTCCACCGTGCAGATGTCGCCGGTCCGGAACCATCCGTCGACGAACGCGTTCTGCGTCGCCTCGTCGTTCTTGTAGTACTCGGAGGCCACCCAGGGACCGCGAATCAGCAGCTCGCCGGCGCTCTTGCCGTCGCTCGGGACCGTGCCGCCGTCGGGGCCGGCCAGGCGCCACTGTACGCCGGCGACGAACGTCCCCTGGCTGAGCCGCGCCGCCTCGATGCGCTCCGGAGAGGCCTCGCTAAGCGCCGCCTTCACGTGCGAGACGGTGCCGATGGGGCTCGACTCGGTCATCCCCCAGGCATGCGTGGCGCGAATGTTCATGGCGTCGTAGGATCGCATCAGTCCCGCGGGGAGCGCCGAGCCTCCGATGATGAAGCGCTCGAGGGTGGGTAGGGAGCCGCCGCTGCGCGTCAGCTCATCGCGAATGCCCAGCCACACCGTCGGCACCCCGGCGGAGACGGTGACTCGCTCGCCGTTTATCTGCGCGATCAAGCTCTTGGCGTCCATCGCCGGGCCCGGAAAGACCAGCTTGGCGCCCACCATCGGCGCCACGAACGGAAAGCCCCAGGCGTTGACGTGAAACATCGGCACGATGGGCAGCACCGCGTCGCGCTCGCGCAGACCCAGCGCATCGGCGGCACTGCACGCATAGGCATGGATGACCGTCGAGCGATGCGCGTAGAGCACGCCCTTGGGATCGCCGGTCGTCGCCGAGGTGTAGCA
>JAGWST010000040.1 GCA_028869325.1 bacterium
CTTGACGACGCTGGGTCTCGGCGGTGCGCAAGTACTGGTGAGCTCCTACGGCAACCCGGTGCTCGGGGGGCTGACGATCGTGGTGCTCTCCGTGTTCGTGCTGCGAGCGAGGAAGAGGTTATGAACGCCGCAGATCTGCGATCGATAGCGCAACTTTCCGGTTTGGAGGTCGCGAAGGAAGATATCGATCCGCTTGTAGCGTTTCTGGACGAGTATCTCGTGGAGCTCCGCGCGCTTCGGGAGCTGCGGTTGCCGGACGACCTCGAGCCGGTCACGGGGTTTGCGCCGGAGCCCTGGGAGTAGCCATGTTCACATCGATCGAAGCGGCGGCGCGGGCAATTCGAAAGGGGGAGATCTCGGCCGCGGAGCTGACGGCGGCCGCTCTCGACCGGGTCGCCGGAGTGGACGGCAAGATTCGAGCGCTTGCGTACGTGGACAGCGAGGGAGCCCGGCAGGCGGCGCAGCGGCTGGACGAGGAGCTGCGACGCGGCGTCGACCGCGGCCCACTGCACGGGATCCCGGTCGTCCTAAAGGACAACATCGAAACGCAGGGCGTTCCGACGACGAACGGCTCGCGCGTCTTCGCTGGAAGATCGTCGCGTTATGACGCGACGGTCTGGCGTCGTTTGCGTGAAGCCGGTGCCGTCTTGGTTGGGAAAGCCGGCATGAACGAAGTGGCCTGGGGCGCGGATACGCCGCCAACCGGCAACCCCTGGGACACTGAGCGCACGCCGGGCGTTTCGAGCGGGGGATCGGGTGCGGCGGTGGCGGCCGGTCTGTGCTATGCCGCCCTCGGAACGGACACGGGCGGATCGGTGCGCATCCCGGGTGCGTGTTGCGGCGTGGTTGGCCTGAAGCCCACGTACGGGCGCGTCAGTCGATATGGCGTGCTCCCGCTCACTTGGTCCCTGGATCACGTTGGGCCGCTAGCCAGGCGCGTGAAGGATGCGGCCGTGGTGCTGCAGGCCATCGCCGGCTCCGACGACCGCGATCCGACCTCGGCCAGCAACGCCGTCCCAGAGTTTCAGGCGACGATTGACGACGGCGTCGAAGGACTGCGCATTGGGCTCAACGAGGAGTATTTCTTTGAGCGCCTCGAGCCTGAAGTGGAGTCGACGGTCCGGCGCGCGATCGAACACCTCGAGACGCTCGGTGCGAGGGTGCTCCCGGTGCGAATCCCGCACGTCCGCTTCGGGCTGGCGGCGGTGTTGGCGATCGAGCTTGCATCGGCATCGAGCGCGCACGACACGTATCTGCGCGATCCCGACGCGCGTGCGAAGTACACAGACCCGGTTCGGCTCCTCCTGGAGGCCGGCCGTTTCGTCTTCGCCGCCGACTACCTGAAAGCCCAACGCCTGCGGCGCCTGCTCATCGAAGGGGCACGGTCGGCATTTCGCTCCGTCGACATTCTCGTCACCCCAACCTTACCGCTCGTCGCCTGGAAAAAGGGTGAGGAGCTTGTCCGAATTCAAGGTCACGAGGAGCACGTGCTGCACGCCTGCTTGCGCTATACCTGTCCATTCAATTTGATGGGTCTTCCGGCTGTTACCGTTCCCTGCGGCTTCTCGAATGGTTTGCCCATCGGTTTGCAGATCGCGGGAAAGCCGTTCGGCGAGGCCACTATCCTCCGGGTGGCGCAGGCGTACGAGGCGAGCACGGCTTGGCACACGAGAACGCCCATTACTGAAGGGTAGAGATATGCAGGAGATGGAGAGCCGAGTTCGCGGGCGGGAGAGTCTCATCAAGCTCGCATGTCTTCAGTTCGCTCCCGGCGTGGGAAGAAACGATGAGAACCGCGAGCGCTCGTGCGCGTTGGTCGCGCAAGCGGCCGATGCCGGGGCGCGTCTTTGCATTCTCCCGGAGTTGTCCAACTCGGGATACGTATTCAATAGGCGCGACGAGGCGTTGGAGTTGGCCGAAGAGATCCCCGGTAGCGAGACGGTCAGGGCCTGGGAGGCGATTGCGAGAGAGCGAGCAGTCTTTATCGTAGCCGGCGCGGCGGAACGCGAGGGCGGGACGCTGTATAATTCCGCGGTTCTCGTCGGCCCGGGAGGCTACATCGGAACGTATCGCAAGATGCATCTCTGGTATGAGGAGAAGCTCTTCTTCGAGCCCGGCAATCATGGATTGCCGGTCTTTCCAACGACGATCGGGCGCATCGGCATCTGCATCTGCTACGACCTGTGGTTTCCTGAGACGGTACGGCTCTTGGCGCTGCAAGGGGCCGATGTCGTGTGCATCCCGACGAACTGGGTTCCAGTTCCAGGGGCGAAAACTGAGGGGCCGCCGATGGCCATATACTTGTGCATGGCCGCGGCGCACTCGAACTCGGTCTTCGTAGCTGCCGCGGATCGGGTCGGAGAAGAGCGTGGTCAGCCGTTCCTCGGCAACAGCGTTGTCGTCGGTCCGGACGGGTGGCCGATCGCCGGGCCAGCGGGCCCCGCCGCGGATGAGATCCTGTACGCGGAGTGCAACCTCGTCGAAGCTCGTCGCGCAAAGTCTTGGAGCGACCTGAACGACACGCTACGCGACCGCCGAACGGATTTCTACGACATCACTCTCGGCGCAAACGTGAAGCCGCACGCGTTTTGACGGACGTGCGCCGGCCGTTCCACCCCAGCGAGCCGAGCGGCAGGAGAGGCTTTGCGCATAATCGTGTGGCCTGTCGGCGAAGTGGGAAGACATCAGGTAGAGATTGCGACGTGTGAAGGATGTTGCAAGATGAACGCCGCCTTGGTCATCGCTCGATTGATCCTCGGTCTAGGCCTCGCCTCCCATGGGGCACAGAAGCTCTTCGGGTGGTTCGGCGGTCACGGGCTCAAAGGGACGAGCGCATTTTTCGAGGACTTGGGGTTTCGCCCGGGAGGCCTCTTCGCGCTCGCGGCGGGTCTCGGGGAGTTCGTTGGCGGCGTTCTGACCGCGCTCGGATTTCTCTCGCCGATCGGCCCGGCGATGATGATCCTGGTGATGCTGGTCGCGATCTTCACCGTCCATTGGAAGAATGGCTTCTTCGCGTCGGCGAACGGCTACGAGCTGAGCTCCATGTACGTCGCCGGCGCGCTGGCGCTCGCGCTCACCGGGCCGGGGAGATACTCGCTCGATCAACTCCTGAGCATTACGGCGCTAAGGAGCACGCACACCGCGTGGATCCTCATCGCCGTCGCGGTCGTCCTGGCGATCATTAACCTGATTGCCCGGAGGCCGGCACCGCCACGACCCGCTGCGGTGCATTGAGGAACCACAAATCCGGGCTGCTCACTGACGGAAGATCATGTGAGTGAATCTCCCTTTGGCGCGAGGGGGTGCCAAGCATGCGTCTCACTCATCCAGATGAGGACGAGCAGCGCGGAGAGCAGCAATAAGGCGCCTAGCACAAGAAAGGTCCCGCCGGGCCGGAGCCAACCAGCGGCGAACCCGATGAAGACACCGCCGAGCGCGTACCCTCCGTCTCGCCATAGCCGATAGACGCCAAGCGCGGTGCCGCGGACGGCCGGATCGGTGACGTCGCTGACCGCGGCCAGCAAAACGGGATAGAGGAGGGCCGTGCCGACACCCATGAGTGCGGCAGCGCCGAACCACGTCACCTCCGATCGCGCCGTACCCGCGACGAGCAGGCCAGCGCCGTTGAGGGCGAGGCCCGCGGCGATCGGCGGCTTCCTGCCGATGCGGTCGGAGAGCGCGCCGGTGACGAGCTGGACGGCACCCCAACAGAGCGCGTACAAACCGACGACCAGGCCAATCGCGTCGGGCGCAAAGCGTTGACTCGCCATGGCGACCGGAACGACCGCCCAGACTGCCGTATCGCTGAACTTGTTGAGGAGCCCGGCTTGACTGCATGCACGGAGCGTCCGGTTCGACCAGCTCACCAGCGCGAATACTTCCGCGGTCGTTGCGCCGCTCGCCGCCGACGCGGAGCGCAAGGCCGACTCCAGCCTGGCGAACGGTGTCGTCTCTCGAATGGTGGTGACCAACAGGACGCCGGCGAGCGAAACGGCGCCGGCGAAGATGAACGGTGCGGGTCGCAGGCCAAAGTGCGAGGCCAACGCACCGGTCGCCGCGCTGGCGAGAGCCACGCCTACATAGCCCGAGAACTCGTTGATTCCCAGTGCCAGACCGCGCTGACGTCCGCCAACGAGGTCGATCTTGCTCGTCACCGTCATCGACCACGCGAAGCCTTGGTTGGCGCCCAGCAGCAGGTTCGCCGCGACGATCCAACTCCAAGAAGGAGCAAAGAGCAGCATCCACGGCACCGGAAGGCCGCACAGCCAACCGATGAGCAACACCGGGCGGCGCCCCCAGCGATCGGCCAACCGGCCCGCCACGAGATTGAGCGGCCCCTTGACGATGCCGAAGGCCGTCACGAATGTCAACAGTACGGCAAGAGAGCCGACGGCGAAGGCCTGTACGCCAAGGAGCGGTACGACGGTTCGCTCGCTGCCGACCAGCATTCCTACGAAGACGTTGTCGAGCGCGAGCAGCGTGAACTGGAGCGCGTTCGGCCGCAGCCCCAAGCGTATCGCCGGCGTGGAGCGCGTCCTTGAACCGCGGCTGGACGTCATCATTATTCGGCATTCGGCGCGGCGCATCCGCGCGGAGACAGGGGCGAGGGCTTGCCGCGGTTGATGAGCAGCGCGTTGAGCGTGACGCTGACCGTCGACGCACTCATGAGCAGGGCGGCCCACTGCGGCTCCAAGAGAATTTTGAGACTCGGATAGAGCACGCCCGCGGCCACCGGTATGGCAACCACGTTGTATCCGGCGGCCCAATAGAGATTCTGCACGATCTTGCCACGAACGCCGCGAGCCAGCGAGATCGCTGCCGCGACGGCGGCCGGATCGCTCTGCATGAGGACCACCCCCGCCGTCTCGACCGCCACATCGGTGCCGGCACCGATGGCTAACCCCACATCGGCCTGCGCGAGCGCTGGCGCGTCGTTCACGCCGTCGCCGACCATCGCGACTCGGCTTCCCCCTTCCTGTAACCGCTTCACCTGCGCGGCTTTCTCTTCAGGGCGCACGTCGGCGATGACCGCGTCGATGCCGATGTGGCGCGCGACGGCCTGCGCAGTACGCTGGTTGTCCCCCGTCAGCATGACGGATCGAATGCCCAGCGCCTTCAGGTCCGCCACCGCCCGCGCGGCGCTCTCGCGGACACGGTCGGCGACGGCCACGACGCCCGCGGGGCGACCGTCGATGGCGACGTACATCGCCGTCTTCGCGTCCTCGGACAACTCCGTAACGCGACTGGCGAGACCGTCGACGCCAATGCGCTCGCGCGCCAGCAGCGCCGCGTTGCCGACCAGCACGCGCCGACCGCCAACCGTCGCCACGACGCCGTGACCCGGTACCGCCTCGAATTGCTCGGCCGACTGCACAACGATTCCTCGCGCCCGCGCGCCGTCGACCAACGCTCGAGCCAGCGGATGCTCGCTGTCGTGGTCCGCGGCAGCCGCCGCGGCCAAGACCTCCTCGCCGGAGAAGCCGTCATGCGCGATCACGTCGGCCAGCTCGGGCTTACCGGTCGTCAGCGTTCCCGTTTTGTCGAAGACGACGGTATCGATCTGCACCGTCGCCTCCAGCGAGGTCGCGTTCTTGAAGAGGATTCCTTCTCGCGCTCCGCGCCCAACGCCCACGGTGATGGCCGTCGGCGTGGCGAGCGCGAGCGCGTCGGGGCAGGCGATGACAATGGCGGAGACCGCAACGGTCAGCGCAAACGCCGCGCCGGCGCCCAGCAGGTACCACACGCCGAACGCCAGTGCGCCGGCGCCGATGGCCGCAAAGACCAGGTATTTGCCGGCCGTGTCCGCCAGGCGCTGGGCCGGGGCCTTGGAGGCCTGCGCATCCTGCACCATACGCACGATCCGCGCCAACGCCGTGTCGGCACCGACGGCTTCCGCTTGGAAGCGAAAGACGCCGGTCTGATTGACGGTTCCCGCCGTGACCTTGGCGCCGGCGGCCTTAGCGACGGGCGTCGGCTCGCCCGTGATCATCGACTCGTCCACGTAGCTCGACCCCGAGCGAACGATGCCGTCCACCGGGATCCGGTCGCCGGGACGCACGGTGATCTCGTCACCGACGATCACCTCCTCGAGTGGAACCTCGCGCTCTTCTCCGCCGCGCACGACACGCGCCGTCGGCGGTGCCAGATGGAGCAACGCCTCGACGGCGCGCCCGGTCGCCAACCGGCTGTGCATCTCGAGCCAGTGTCCGACCAACGAGAACGTGGTCAGCATCGCCGCAGCGTCGAAGAAGACATCATGGCCGCCGGCAAGCGTGATGCCCGTCGAATATCCATAGCTAACGAGGATGCCTAACGCGATAAGCGTCATCATGTTGATCTCGCCGCGCAGAAGCGCCGTCGACGCGCTCGAGATGAAAGGCCATCCTCCCCACCAGACGACCGGAGTCGCGAGGAGCAAGCCGAGCCACTCGCTCAAGATCCCAAATGGTGGCGCCCCATGGAAGCCGAGGCCGGCCCCGACCGGCGAGTAGAGGACGATCGGCACGCTCAGGACCGCGGAGACGACGGCGCGTCGCAGCATGTCGGCCGCCATGCCCGCACCGTGACCGGCATGCGCGACGGCTGGTGTAAGGTCACGGCACGTGCAGTCGTGGCCGATTCCCCGCAGCGCATGCTCGACAGTGGCGGCATCGGTTACGCGGGGATCGTACGTCAGGTGCGCAACGTTGCGCGTTCGGTCGAGCTGAACGGTCGCGACGCCATCTACGCGGCGCAGACGCTCTTCGAGCGCCGCGCACTCGGTGCCGCACGCGCAGTTTTCGAAGGCCACGGCCAACCGGCGTATCGCTGTGTGATCGGAGCGCATCACGCGATTCTCCTTCCCTTCAGCGGTAGTGCGCGTTGGCGATCATGCCGAAGGCAGTAACAGCGTATCGTTCAAACGCGGCGGCGCAGCAGGAGGGAATTGCCGACCACGAAGAGGCTGGAGAAAGCCATCGCCGCAGCGGCCATGATCGGGTGGACGACGCCGGCGGCAGCGAGCGGCACCAGCACCATATTGTAGGCGAAGGCCCAGAAGAGGTTCTGTTTGATCGTGCGCATCGTCGTGCGCGAGAGATCGATCGCCGCCGCAACGGCGCGTGGGTCCCCGGAGATGATCGCCGCACCGGCGGTCTCCATCGCGATCTCCGTCCCCCCGCCCATCGCGAGACCCACATCGGCGCTCGCCAGCGCCGGGGCGTCGTTGATGCCGTCGCCGACGAAGGCGACCCGCCGGCCCTGGGCGCGCATGCGCCGCACGACCTCGGCCTTGCCCTCCGGCGATGTCTCGCCGATGGCCTCGTCGATTCCGACGGCCTGGGCCACCGAATCGACGACCGAGCGGCGATCGCCGCTGACGAGGGCCGTTGTGATACCCCGCGCACGGAGTGCCTCGATCGCCTCTCGAGCCGACGGGCGGACCGTATCCGCGATCTCAATCGCCCCGAGCAGCCTGCCATCGCGTGAGACGAAGGCCACGGAGGCATCGTCGCGTGAGCCCGCGGTGAGTGCGGGGAACGCATCCCTGCCGATGCCGTTCGCGGCGAGGAGCGACTCCGTACCGACGTAGGCGTCGGCACCATCGACCCGAGCCCGGACACCGCGCCC
>JAGWST010000505.1 GCA_028869325.1 bacterium
AAGCTCTCGGCCAGCGTGTTGCAGGCGAAGTCGACGATCTCCAGCTTCTCTTTGGCGCGCATATTCATTGCGGGAAAGAAGGCGAGCTCAGGGCAGTCGTCACCGCCCAAGAAGTCGAGCGGATGGAGGAGGATGGACGGCTCGGTATTCGTGATACGGCAGAGCGCCAGCGCGAAGCCGAAGTAGCGCCGCGCCAACGCCGGTGAGACGGCGCTCAGGTAGAGCAGGTAGCTCACGTGAATCGGCACGCGCAAGATCGGCATCGTCGTCACAGGGATCTCGGCGAGGGCGCCGGCGGAGGTCTCCACGCGGTGGAAGCGATTGCGCGCGAGGCCGTCGGCGAGCTTGCCGAAGAGCGCCTCTCGCTCGCGCATGGACGATGCGTCGAGCTTGGCCGTCTTGAAGTAGTAGGCGCGCGCCAGCGGCCCGATCCACGTCGGCAGCGTCGATGCATCATAGGCGTAGCCGCGGCGCGCCAGCACGCGCAGGATCGTCTCCGAGCGCGTAAAGCCCGGGCCGCGAAAGCCCAGGGGCCGCCGGCCGGTCACGTCTTCGATAACCGCCTCCGCACGCGCGATCTCGCGGTCGATCTCCTCTTCGCTGCGCCTGTGCAGCCACGGCTCGTGGTGAAAGGAGTGGTTGCCGACCTCGTGCCCCGCCGCGGCGATGCTCTCGAGCGCCTGGGCGTTCTTCTCTAGCTCCGCGTCCTGGCCCACGACGAAGACCGTGATGCGCAGTCGCCGCGCCGCCAGGAAATCGAGGAAGCGCGGCACGACGAGATCGAGATAGGAGGGGAAGCTCTCCCAACCCGGGTCGCCGTGCGTCTTCATGTACGACCACTTGTTGTCGAGATCAAGCGAAAGGGTAGCATTCATCGCAGATTCGCAATCTTTAATGGAGCGGCGACGGGGTCCGCCAAGAGTTCGAGATAGGCACGCTCGGCAAGCTGTACGGTCTCGTTGACGTTCAGCGTGCCGTTGAGGATGTGTGCGCCGTTGACGATATGCAATCCTGGAACCGAGGTGTGCATCGGCGGGAGCCGATCCGAGTAGCCCAGAGTGGAGAGCGGGAGAACGTATCGCACGCGCGAGATGCGGAAGCTGCGCACGAGGCTACGATCGAAATGCGGATACATGCGAGCGAGCGCGTCCAGGAACTCGCGCTCGATATCCTCGTCCGAGCGCGCAAACGCCGGGTCGCTGGGGGTGAGGTACTTCGGCAGATAGACCAACGAGCGCCCGCCGAATGTGGAGCGGTCAACCAGCGCCGACATCTCGATCACCGCCGTGAACGGCACCCATCCTTCGGTGATATTGGTGATGTAGTAGGGGCTGAGCGGGCGGTCCAGCAGCAGCGATGCGCAGATGATGCCTTGGTACTCGACGCCTTCGAGCAGGCTGCGCTCATTCGCGCTGAGCTGCGGGCACATGCGCGCCGCCACCGGCGCCGCCGCGGTGACCACGACGCGATCGAACCTCTCCGTGACGCCCTCCGCCGAGGTCACGGTTAGCTCACTCTCTTGGCTCTGCTCGACGGAGGCGACGCGCCGGTCGGTCTCGATGCGCACGCCGTCGGCGGCGAGCGCCGCCGCGAAGCGATCCAGCACGCGCGCGTAGCCGCCGGAGACATAGCCGAACTGCTCGCTCTTTCCGCTGCTGCGGCGCGCGCCGTACATGCGGGCGATGATCGCCCAGATGAACGCCGCTGAGACGGTATCCGCGTTCGCACCGAGCTTCGACCGCAGCAGGGGATACCATACCTTCTCCACGGTCCCTCGCCCGGAGAGCCGGGTCAGCCACTCCACCGCCGTGATCCGCTCCAGCTTGCGCCAGTCCCTCAAGCGCGAGGCGTGGAGGATGGTGGCCGCCAGGCGAGCCTTCTCCAACGGTGAGAGCAGCGGAAAGGTGAGATATTCCACGATGCTGGAGAGCGAATAGAGCCGCCCGCCGGCAAAAAAGCCCGTGCGGGTCGTGACCCAGGCGATCTCTTGCTCGAGATCGAGCTCGCGCAGGAGCCCGCGCAACGCTTGGTCCGAGGCCAAGGTCACGTGGTAGTGGCGATCCCAGACGACGTCTCCGAGACTCCACGCCGACGCTAGGCCCCCGAGCGCCGGCGCACCCTCCCAGATGGCGACCTCCTGATCCGCGTGCGCAAGCCGGCGGGCGAGCGTCATGCCGAGCATCCCGCCGCCGACGATGCACCAACGCTGGCGTCTCACGGCACGGTTGCCAGCGGCGCGACGACGCCTTCGCGAACGTCGTATCCGTCGCCGCAGACCCGGCAGGTCAGGCGTGCCGTAGCGCCCGCCTCGAGCTCCGCGAAGCGCGCCAACAGATGGCCGCACCTGCAGACGCAGCTCACCGAGCGCGCCGGGCTTCCGACGACCAGGTGGAAATCGGGAACCGTCTTGGTCACCACCGAGCCCATGCCCACCATCGCGAAGCGCCCGATCTCCAGGCCGCAGCCGATCGTGCAGTTGGCGCCGATCGTTGCCCCCTCGCGCACCAGAGTGGCGAGGGTCTCGTCATCCGGCTCCGAGGGCCGCAGGTGCAGCAGATCGTTGGTGCACGCACGAGGAAAACGATCGTTGGTGAAGACCGTGCCCGCGCTGATCATCACGCCGCGTTCGATCG
>JAGWST010000506.1 GCA_028869325.1 bacterium
GGAACGCCGCATTCTTCTGCGGCAGCTGTGCGGTGATGCGCCGCTCGGCGCTCGATGCGGTCGGCGGCTTTGCCACGGGGACGGTGACGGAGGACCTGCACACCTCGATCAAGCTGCACAAGAAGGGCTACCGCTCCATCTACCATGCGGAGTCGCTCGCCTTCGGCCTCGCCCCGGCGACGATTGCCTCGTTCTTGGGCCAACGCATGCGCTGGGGACAGGGTGGTATGCAAGTCTGGCGTCAGGAGGGCATCCTGCTGGCGAAGGGCCTGACGCTGGCGCAGCGCCTCAGCTACGTTGCCTCCGTTCTCACGTATTTCGACGGCTGGCAGAAGGGCATCTTTTATATCGTTCCGGTGATCGTGCTCTCGACGGGCTGGTTGCCCGTCATGACGATCAACCTGCCGTTTCTCGTGCACTTTGTTCCGTATATCGTGCTCACGTACTGGGTCTTCGAAGAGGTCGGGCGCGGTTACGGCCGGATGGTCTTGACCGAAGAGTACAATATGGCGCGCTTCTTTGCGTTCGCCGTCGCGACGCTGGGTCTGTTCTTCAATCGCACGGCTTTCAAGGTGACGGACAAATCGGGTAAGCGGCGACGCAGCGAGCTCTCACTCATCACGCCGCAGATCGCCGTGCTGACGCTCAGCCTGGCTGCGATCCCGGTGGGCTGCTATCTCCACTTCGGCGCCGGCCTCTTGCCGCTCAACGCGCTCTTCGCCAACGCTCTCTGGGCTGCAGTGAACACGGCGCTGGCGTTGGGCGTCGTCAACATGACGCTGGGGCGCGCGCATCGCCGCAAGGAGTATCGCTTTTCCATTCCACTCGCGGTGCAGCTCAGCCAGCCGAACGGCGCGCTCGAATACGGTACGATGGACGATGTCTCGTCCTCCGGCTTTCGCCTCTACAGCCGCTCCGTCAAAGAGCTGCAATCGGTCGACCAATTCCGTGGCCTGCTCTTCCTTCCCAGCGGAGAGATCGAGTTCACGGCCCGTGCGGTTCCGGGAACGGGCGAGGGGAGGGCGCGCGGGCGCACCGTCGGCTGCGAGTTCATCTGGGATTCGAGGGAGGCGCGCGACCGGCTCAACGTCTTCTTGTACGGCTCCGATCTGCAATGGCGTATCCATTCATTGCGGGATCAGGTCGCGACGCCGAACGAGTTGCTGATGACGTTGGTGAAGCCTCAGCAGAGCGCACGCGGCGGGACCGAGCACTGGGCGCCGGCGATGTATCACAGCGCGGGGGCCGGCGGAAGCCGCAAGCTGGTGGGTCTGGTCTCCACCAACGTCAGCGGCGTCAAACGTCTGCTGCTCTTCGACGAACTGGCTGAAAATACGGAGATCCAACTCTCGGCATTCGGGAAGTATCGCTTCGACCGGCTGAGGGCGCGCGTCGATCGACCGCGCGTGCTGGAGAGCAACGTCAACCCACTCTACCTGTACCAGCTCAACCCGGCGTGAGCGGGCATCGGAGAGCCGGAACGGGCGTTGGGGGCTGGGAGCGGCATCCGCAACCCGAACGGGGTGGCTGCCGGTTCTGCGTTTCATGTTGCTCGAAGGAGAGGTCGTCATCTTGGCCGGCGGAACGGGCCGCGTCGGCGGCGCGACGCTGGCGACGTTGCTGCGTGAAGGGTCCAGCGTGCTGCTGCTCTCGCGAGAACGGCACGCCGCGGAGGATGCCGTGCAGCGCAACGCCACGGCCGAGCAGCGAGGGCGCGTCGCCGTGCTCGCCGTCGATCTCTCCTCGCCGGAGGGTGGGAAGGCGGCGGTCGGCGAGGCGATACGCTGCTTCGGACGGATCGATGCCGCGGTGAGCCTGGCGGGCGGACGCCGCTTCTTGTCGCTCGACGAGTCGAACCTCGACGACCTGCGCGCGAACGTGGAGTTCAACCTCTACACCACCTACAACCTGATGCTCCCGGCGCTGAGCGCGATGCTGGCGCAAGAGCCGCGACCCGGTGCGCGCTCGCGGGGGCGGCTGGTGGCGGTGAGCGCGGGAAGCTCGAAGGACCCCCAGCCGACCTATGCGCTGATGGGTGCCTCCAAGGCCGCCGTGAACGTGTTGATGCAGGGGATCGCGCGAGAGCACAAGGCCGATCGCATTGTGGCGAACGCGCTGGTGCTCGGCACGGTGGCTACCGACGCCGCGCGCGGCTACCTTTCGCGCGAGGATTTCGAGGCTGCAGCCTCCCCGGAAGAGGTGGCCGACGTGCTCGCCTTTCTCGCCAGCGACCGCTCGTCGGGGATCAACGGCGCGCTCGTCGACCTCAACGCTCGCGA
>JAGWST010000507.1 GCA_028869325.1 bacterium
GAGCAGCCCCTTCATGTCCGCCGGCGTCGAGGGCGCTACGATCTTCAAGCCCGGTACGTGGTAGAAAAGCGCCTCGATGGAGACCGAGTGGGAGAGCGAGCCGCGCACCCCGCCGCCGTAGGGCGTGCGAATGACCAGCGGGCAGGCGTAGTCGCCGTTGCTGCGGTAGCGGGTCTTTGCCGCCTCGCCGACGATCTGGTTGAACGCCGGATAGATGAAGTCGGCGAACTGGATCTCAGCGATCGGCCTCAGCCCCGTCATCGCCATGCCGACGGCGATGCCGATGATCGAGGCCTCGGCCAGCGGCGTGTCGAGGATGCGCTGCGGGCCGAACTCCTCGAGAAAGGATTTGGTGATCAGGAAGACGTTGCCGCGCGGGCCGACGTCCTCACCCATGATGAGCGTTCGCGGGTCGTTTTTCAGTGCATCGTAGAGCGTGGCGCGCACGGCCTCGACGTTGCTCATCAGCTTAGTTGAAGCGGTCACTGCCACGGCTCCCAGGCTCCTTCCACCACGTGCGTATAGAGATCGGCGCCTTGCGGGTAGGGCTCGGCCTCGGCGGCGTCCGTGCACTCGTTCACCTCGCGCAGAACCTCCCGCCTCATGGCCTCAATCTCGCCGCCGGTCATCACCCCGTTTTCGATCAGCCAGTGCTGGAAGCGCGGCACCGGGTCGTCCTTGCGGTGCGATTCGACCTCCTCCTTGGAGCGGTAGGTCCGATCGTCGTCATCCGTCGTGTGCGAGAGAAAGCGATAGCACTTGGCCTCGATCAGCGTGGGGCCGCCTCCCGCTGCGGCCTTCTCGCGAGCGGCCTTCACCACGCCATAGACGGCGACGGGATCGAATCCGTCGACGATGACGCCCTCCATGCCGTAGCCGGCGGCCTTGACGGCGACGTCCTTGATGGCCATCTGTTTCTCTTGCGGGGTGGAGATGGCCCACTGATTGTTTTCGCAGAGCATCACGATCGGCAGCTTGTGGAGGCCGGCGAAGTTCATCGCCTCATGCCACTCGCCTTCGCTGGTGGCGCCCTCGCCGAACGAGCAGAAGACGACGCGGTCCTTCTCCTCGCGGTAACGCAGCGCATAGGCGCCGCCGACGGCGTGCGTCATGTGTCCCGCGATGATCGAGCTGAAGCTGAAGATGCCGGCGCTGTGCTTGCTGAGGTGGCTGGGGAACTGCCGCCCGCCGCCGATGTCCTTTGCGCGCGCGAAGAGCGAGTAGAAGATCTCGATCGTCGGAAAGCCGCAGGCCATACACAGGCCATTGTCGCGGTAGTAGGGGAAGAGCAGGTCTCTCCCGCGCTTGAAAGCCATCCCGGCGCCCGCTTGTACGGCCTCGTGGCCTTCGGACCCGGCGGCGAAGGGAATCTTTCCTTGCCGATTGAGTTGAAAGCCGCGATTGTCCACCGTCCGCTGCAGGAGCATGTTGCGCATGATGGCGCGCAGCTGCTCCTCCGTTAGGCCGTGACGCGGGGCCGTCACCGCGGGCGCGGGCACGTGTGCCGAAGGGGCTTTGGCCATGCCGACGTTCCTCCAAGAGCCGATGCTGCTCTACGAAAAAGCCGCGCGCCGCCGCACGGTCGGGAAGAGCCACACAGCATAAGGCGCGGGATTGCCGGAATCCTTCGCCCCTCGCAAGAGGGAACTGCGCGGGGTTGAGGAGGCGCTGCCTTCTGCCGAAGATGAGAGGGTAGCTCTCATGTCCGACGCGCTGTATGTTCCCTTGGCGGAAATTCTTTCCACGCTCGAAGGCGGCGCACTCTACGAGGCTGCGCTCGACGCTCTTCCATTTGGGCTGATGGTCTTCGACGAGGCCGACACCTGTCTCTTTGGCAACCGGCGTTCCCTTGCGCTGGTCGGCCTGACCGGGAAGCCCGCCGGGGCCGGCATGATCGAGGCGATCGAACGCTCCCGGGCGGCCGGCCCCCGGACCGAGCACCTGCGCGCCAAGGGCGGCTCACTCTACGAGGTAGTCGGCGAGCCGCTGATCATCGGCTCGCGCCGGCTGCACGTCGTGCGGATCGCCGACTTGACGCTCGAGGACGACGTCGTCCGCAGCCAGGCCACGGCGGCTAGCGACTTGGTGCACACGCTGCGCGGGCCGCTGACGGCGTTGCGGGGGTATCTCGAGCTCTCCGTCGAGGAGCCCCGCGAGGCGGCAGACTACGTTCCGCGTGCGCTGGAGGCGGCGCTGCGCGTCCAGCAGGTCGTCGACGATATCCTCTCGTTGGCGACGCTGGCCTCCTCCGGCAACGAGGCCGCGGAGATTCGCTGCGACGACGTCGCCGCCGCCGCGCGCCAGGCGGTGGCCGCCTTTGCCCCGAGCGGACGCGTCTTTCGCGTGCAGGTGGAGGACGACGTCCCCGCCGTTGCGATGGCCTCCGCCGAGGTGCGGATGGTGATGCTCAACTTCGTCGGCAACGCCGTCAAGTACTCGAACGCCCCTGCGCCGATCGACATCGAGGTCGGCCGCGACGGCAACACGGTGGTTTTGGCGGTACGCGACTACGGGGCGGGGATCGAGCCTCCCAAGCAGTCGCTGATCTTTCGCCGCTACCAGCGGCTCGGCGTCCGCGGCGTTCAGGGGACGGGCTTGGGCCTGGCCGCGGTCCGCGAGCTGGTGCTGCAGCGGGGCGGCGCCGTCTACGTCGAAAGTGAGGTGGGGAAGGGGTCGTCCTTCTTCGTGCGGCTGCCCGTAAAGGAGTAAGATGACGAACGCCGTCTCCTTGCCGCTCGTCCACGTCACGCCGCTCTCGCCGCTGCAACTGCTCGACCGCAGCGCCTTCGTGTACCGCCAGAAGGCGGCCGTCCGCTACGGCGATCTCACCTACACGTACCCGCAGCTCTATGCACGCGTGCGCCGTCTGGCGAGCGCGCTCGCCGGCGCCGGCATTGGCCCGGGCGATCGCGTCGCCGTGCTGCTCCCCAACGTGCCGCCGATGCTGGAGGCGCACTTCGGCGTGCCGTTGGCACGCGCCGTGCTGGTCTCCATCAACACGCGTCTGAACGCCGGCGAAGTCGCCTATATCCTGCGCCACTCCGGCAGCAAGCTGCTGATCTACGATGCTGAGTATGCCGAGCTGGTCGAGCGCGTGCGCGCAGAGGTGCCCGCGCTGCGCTGCATCGCCTACGACGAGTCGGGCGGCACGCAGCGAGATACGGGGTACGAGGCGTTCCTGCGCCAGGCGGAGGAGCGCGCCCTCACGGTTGACGATCTCGACGAGGACGCGACGATCTCGATCAACTACACCAGCGGCACCACCGGGCGACCCAAAGGGGTGATCTACACGCATCGCGGCGCCTATCTCAACGCGCTGGGAGAGGCGCTCGAGACGGGGCTCGACGTGGAGAGCGTCTATCTTTGGACGCTGCCGATGTTTCACTGCAACGGCTGGTGCTTCCCGTGGGCCGTCACTGGCATGGGCGCCACCCACGTGATGCTGCGCAAGGTCGATCCGCCGCTGATCTGGCAGCTGATCGCGCGCGAGCGCGTCACGCACCTCTGCGGTGCGCCCACGGTCTTGATCGCGCTGGCCAACGATGCCGGCGCGGCCCGCGTTGGGTGGCCGCTGCGCGTCACGACGGCCGGGGCGCCGCCCTCGCCGCGCATCATCCGCCAGATGGAGGAGCTGGGGGCCACCGTCATCCACGTCTACGGCCTCACCGAGACATACGGTCCGATCACCGTCTGCTCGTGGCAGCCGCACTGGCGCCGCCTCCCGGAGAGCGAGCGCGCTCAGCTCAAGAGCCGCCAAGGCGTGGGATACCTCACCGCCGGCAACC
>JAGWST010000508.1 GCA_028869325.1 bacterium
GCCGGTAGACCTCCAAGCCGTCCGCTCCACCGTCCAGGGCCAGGCGCGGCTCGTAGCCCGCGCGCGCGGGAAGGTCGGCCAGCGCCGAAAGCTTGATCGACTCGAGCAGCTGGGCGGCGGCCGGCGCTACGTGGGCAGCGGGACGACGCACGTCTTCTGCTATCCCACCTGCGCCCAAGCGCGACGTATCACCGAGCGCCATCGCATCGACTTCGCGGACGAGCAAGCCGCTCTTGCCGCGGGCTATCGCCCCTGCAAGCGCTGCCGCCCGGCGCTGGCATCGTGAGCGTGCGCGAGGCTACGCCCGTGCTGGAGTGCAGGATCGCCGCGCTGCCCTGGGCAGAGATCGAGCGCGATCTCTGGACTGACGGTGCGGCCAAGACGCCGCCCCTGCTGACTGCGGAGGAGTGCGCGCAACTGCGCGAGCTCTACGAGCAGCCCGAGCGCTTTCGGAGCACGGTGGTGATGGCGCGCCACAACTTCGGCGAGGGCGAGTACCGCTACTTCGCCTATCCGCTGCCGCCGCTGGTGCAGACGCTGCGCGAGCAGTTCTACGCATTCCTGGTCCCGATCGCCAACGCGTGGGCGCAAGCGCTCGAAGGGCGAGCGTGCTACCCCGCCGCGCTAGCAGAATACCTGCGCCAATGCCACGCCGCGGGTCAGAGCCGGCCGACGCCGCTGATGCTGACCTACGGCGCCGGCGGATGGAATGCGCTGCATCAGGATCTTTACGGCGCGTTGCTCTTCCCGCTGCAGCTCACGTGTTTCTTGAGCCGTCCCGGCATCGACTACGATGGCGGTGAGTTCATGTTGGTGGAGCAGCGTCCGCGCGCGCAGTCGCGCGGGCTAACCTTCGTGACGGCGCAGGGCGAGATCGTGATCTTCGCAACCCGTCAGCACCCGCTGCGCGGAGCGCGGGGCTACTACCGTGCGACGCTGCGCCACGGCGTGAGCCGCGTGCGCAGCGGCAACCGTCTCACGCTGGGCGTCATCTTCCACGACGCGCGCTAGGAGTCCGGCAGACTCCCTGGGGCACATCACCCGCGGCAGCCGGCACGGCTGGTGAACCTGGCCGGTTCAGCCCGCCGCGCCGGTCGCCGAGCAGCCGCCCGGGCATCCTCCGGCGTACGAACGCGGGTATGCATACGCGCGTACCAATCATGCCGCCGCTCCCACTCAGAGCTCGCGATGCCGTCGGTGCTATCGTATCCCCAACGCCATCCCGCGTAGGAGAGTGCCATCAACATCGCCATGAGCCCAACTGCTTCGATCATCGTCCTTACCTCTCGCGAGGCCTCCCTCTTGGACCAATTGTAGCAGCGTGTTAGGATAGTTGCGCACGATTGATTCGATGCTGTGCATCGAAGACACCGATGGAGCTAACCATGGAGCTTCGCAACCTTTCGACCTTTCTGACGGTTGCCAAGACGCTGAGCTTCACCCATGCCGCCGAGGAGCTCAACTACGCGCAATCGAGCGTGACCGCGCAGATTCAGGTGCTGGAGCGCGAGATGGGCTCACCGCTATTCGAGCGCTTGGGGAAGCGCGTCTCCCTTACGGAGAGCGGGCGACGCCTCGTCTGCTATGCGGAGAAGCTGGTGAATCTGGAGCGCGAGGCGCTCTCGTCCGTGTCCGGCAACGGGGAGCCGGGCGGCACGCTGATGATCGGCGCCTGCGAGTGGCTCTGCGCCGACCTGCTGCCGCGCACGCTGCAGACGTTCAGGGCGCGGTACCCAAAGGTACAGCTCTCCATCCGCGCCGAGGCCTGTGATCGTTTGAAGGCGGCGATCTCCGCCGGCACGCTCGACCTGGCATTTCTCGCCGACGCGCGGGTCCGATCGCCGGAGATCGTGGCCGAAGTACTCGAGCGTGAATCGCTGATCATCATCGCCGCCCCCGACCACCACCTCGCCGCGCGCCGCCGCGTGCGCCCCGAGGAGCTGGCGGGCGAGGTGTTCATCGTTCCGCGCCTCGTCTGCGCCTATCAGGAGTCGCTCTTCAATGCCATGGCCGCCGAGGGGGCGGCCCCCGGGCCGCTGGTGGAGTTTGGCAGTGTCGAGGCGATAAAGCGCTGCGTCGCCGCAGGCGTGGGGCTGGCTATCACCACACATACAGCCGTGCGCCCAGAGATCGAGAGCGGGGTACTGGCGCAGCTGCGCTGCACGATTCCCGAGTTCCATATGCACGTCCAGTTGATCCGCCACCGTGACAAGTGGCTCTCGCCGGCGATCGCGGCCTTCATCGAGGTCTCCAAGGCTCAGATTGCCCAGGCCGCCGATTCAACGGGTGCTCGCCGGACCGCGTAACCCCACGCCCGGACCGGCAAGCAGGCGGCAATCGAGCCGTGATCCAGTTCTCGATCAGAAACACTCCCCGGAGGGATGGTTTGGCGGTACATTTTCGTGGTAAAATCCAAATTACGAAAGAAACTTTCTTGCAACTATTCGCTAGGAGGAGAGAAATGGAGTACCAGACGCTCGAAGCGCAGGCCAACCGAGAGTACGAGCGGGACGTTCGGGAAGAGTTGCGCGAGAAGGGCACGCTGGTACGCGAAGAGGGGCTCTCCCGGGGCGTCTAGCGGAGCCAGAATCCCCGACCCCCGGTGGGGATGGCGAATGGGCCCCCGGAGTCGCCGTAACGGCGCACCGGGGGCCTCGTCGTCTCCGAATTGGAGTATACTTTTAGGGCACGTTGACCCGCCCCGCGAGGTGGACTCCATGCGTACGGTCACCAGGCTCTCACCGCTGCTCCTCTCCCTGCTCGTCCTCGCCCTGCCGGTGCGCGCGCTAGCCGGCCAGGTCGTGCACATGGAGAGCGGGGCATCGACGATCTCGCTGCCTAGCGACCCCACCGTCATCGAGCGCGACGAGCGCCGTGCCGATGGGGGCGACGTGGCGGGCGCGATCTCCGATCTGCAGCTGTACACCGCCGCGCATCCCGACCAACGCGGACCGATCGTGCTCTTGGGTGACCTCTACTACCGGAGCCGTAATCTGGCGCAGGCCGAGCACGCGTATCGCGACGCGCTGGCCTTGGGCGACTTGCGTGAGATCCACAACAAGCTCGGCGGCGTGTACGCGCTGCAGAAGCGCTACGATGAGGCCATTCGCGAATTCCGCGCCAGCCTGCCGCTACCCAGCGGCTTCATCCACCTCATCGCCTTGCATCGCGTGCACGGCGACATGGCGGCATTCCTCGCGCAGACGCAGACCGATGCCGACCGGCATCCCAGCAACGCCGACTACGCGCTGGACCTGGCCCTGGTCTACGATGCGCTGGGGCACAACGACGAGGCGCTGACGGCTTACCACCACGTGCTGGACCTGCAGCCCAACAGCGCCGCCGCGTACAACGGCATCGGCAGCGTGCTGATCTCCGAGCAGCGGTATAGCGAGGCGCTGCTGTCGCTGCGGCAGGCGCTCTCGTTCGATGGGCGCTTCGTGGCCGCGCTCAACAACATCGGCGACGCCTACTTGGGGTTGAAGGACACCGCCTCGGCGCGAAAGTACCTCGAGCGAGCTCTTGCGGTCGATCCCGAGAGTGCCTCCGTCCTGGTCAATCTCGGCGTGCTGGCCGACATCGTCGGCAACCGCGCCGCGGCGCTGGCGAACTACCGCCGCGCTATCGCAAGCGACCCGTTCCAGGTGGAGGCCTACTACAACATGGCGGCCGACTATGACGCCGACGGCCAGCACGAGTTGGCCGAGGCGGTCACGCTCAAGGGCCTGGCGATCGACGCCTCAGACGGGATCCTGCACTTCAACTTGGCAGTCATCGACGACGAGATGGGACGTCATCAAGAGGCGCTCAAGGAGTATCACACGGCGGCCCGCCTCAGCAATCCGCAGGCTGCCCATCTGGCGAAGCTGGCGCTCTCGGTCTACGAGAAGCAGGCGGCGCCTACAATCGTGCGATAGCCTCGATCTCGACGCTGCCCCCCTTGGGCAGCGCGGCTACGGCGACGGTGCTGCGCGCCGGATAGTCGCCCGAGAAGAAGCTGCCGTAGACGGCGTTCACCTCGTTGAAGTCGTCCATGTTCGTCAAGAAGATGGTGGTCTTCACCACGTGCTCGAAACCAACGCCCGCTGCGGAGAGCACCGCTTTGAGGTTGAGCATCACGCGCTCCGCCTGCGCGCGCACGCCGCCGGCGACCAGCGCGCCCGTGGCGGGATCGGTTCCCGTTTGTCCGGAGCAGAACAGGAGATCTCCAACGCGCAGCGCCTGGTTATAGGGCCCGATCGGCCGAGGCGCATGACCGGTTTCGATCTTATCGACGAGCACTCACCGACTCCTTATCCATGGTTCCTTTATAGTTCATGGGGTCTTCGACCACGCCGAAGTTCGTCTTGGCCAGCGCCTGCACGCGCTCGTACTCGGCGTCGGTCAACGCCGCCACTCCCTCGGAGGCGGCGGCAAACTCGCGCAGCTGCCCGCCGTCGTAGATGTTCGGCAGCACGCTGACGACGCGCGGCTCGCGCAACAGCCACTGGATCGAAGCCTGCCCCAGCGTGCGCCCGTCGCGCTCCAAGAAGCGAAGCGTCTCGACCTTCTTGCAGCCGTTGATCAGCCAGGACTTCGGACGATGGTTCCGGTGGTCATTGGGCGGGAAGACGGTCTGCGGGGTATACCTTCCCTCCAGCATGCCGCTGGCGTGCGGAACGCGGATTTGGTACCCTGTCGGGCTCTGACACTCGCCGGCCGCGCGGATCATCTGGTCGCCGGGGAACTGCTCGAGAATGTTCCAGATGATCTGCTGGCTGGCGACGTTGCGCACCCGCACGGCCTCGAGCGACTCGACGAGCCAGCCGATGGCCGGCCCCAGCGCCACGCCGTACATGCGTATCTTTCCCTCGCGCTTGAGGTCCTCCAGCAGGCTCCAGAGCGCGTCGTCGTAGACGTGCTCGAGCTTGGCGTTGTGGATCTGATAGATATCGATGCAGTCCGTCCGCAGACGGCGTAACGACTGTTCGAGCGCAAAGCGCACGAACGACGGCGAGAAGTCCTGCGGCAGCTCGTTCTGGCCGCGCCGCTCGTCGCCGTGGTGGTAGAAGTCGTAGCCGAACTTGGTGGCGTAGACCACCTTGTCGCGCCTGCCCGCGAAGGCCTGGGCCAGCTGCTCCTCGCTGCGGCCGTTGCCGTAGGCGTCGGCGGCGTCGTAGAAGGTGATCCCCAGGTCGTAGGCCTCTTGGAGCATGCGCACGGCGTCGTCGTCGCTGTGCTCGCCCCACCAGCCCGTGGAGATGGTCCAGAGGCCGAACCCGACCTCGCTGACGGTCACGTCCGAATTCGGATAGGTGCGATACTTCATGGCAAGCAGGTGCTTTGCACGCCGGCCGCCGCGGGCCCTGGCGACCGGAGTCGCACGAAAAAATGCCGCCCTGGAGCGGCTCGCACAAGGCCGTGGGGCCGCCCGTGGCGGAATCCTCCGCGTGCTGCACAGCGCCTATCTCGCGGCTTCGTTCGCCTTTGCGGCGGCGGCCTGGCTGCTCTGGGCCCTGGAGCGCCGCCGGCGCCTGCGCGAGCGGCGCCGCCACCGGGAGCGACTCGCGGCGCTGGAGGCCAGCATCCAGGCGGGAACGGCGCGCGTCCTGCAGCGCGGCGAGC
>JAGWST010000509.1 GCA_028869325.1 bacterium
ATCGTGCGCGCCTACGGCGGCGAGGTGCTGTTAGCTCCGCACCTGCAAGGGCACTCCACCACTGAGATCCTCAAGCGCGGGGGCGGAGGCGCGCAGGCGTGCTGAGAGTCGCCATCACCAGCAACGGCCCCGGCGAGACGATGGGCTGGGTGCGCCCGCTGGCGCGCGCTCTCTACCGCCGCGAGCCGCAGCTCGATCTCCACGTCTTCTTCTCGCCTTGCGAGTACGCCAGCGGCCACGAGGCCGAGGTCATCCGCCAGCAGTTCCCCTCGGCCACCGCCTATGCGCCCAGCGAGTACCTGCGTTTCGCGGTGAGCGGCTCGCTGGACCACGTCGATGCGCTGCAGTACTTGGGCGGCGACCTCGGCCACGCCGCGCTGCTGGCGCGCAAGTTCCACGCGCCGGCCTTCGGCTACAAGTTCGGCGCGCGCAAGGGGCGCTCGCTCTTCCGCCGCATCTACGCCGTCGATCAGAAGAATCGCCAACAGCTCCTGGATGCCGGCGGCGCACCCGAGCAAGTCGTGGAGGTGGGAAACCTAGCCATCGACGGCGCCTTCGACGATGCCCAGGCGCCCACGGAGCTGGTCCCGGGAGGCGTGGTGATCATGCCCGGCTCGCGGCGCGAGGAGGTGGCCAACCTAGTTCCCTTCTTTCTGCGCGCCGCCGTCGAGATGCGGCGCCTGGCGCCGGAGCTGCCGATCGGCTTTGCGCTGGCGCCGTTCACCACACGCGAAGCGTTGGACGCCGCGCTTGCGACCGGCGGCGATCCGCTCATCTACGGCGCGCAGGGGCGCCTGCGCGAGAGCGATGCCGGCACCGAGATCGAGGAGCAGCGCACGGGGCAGCGCTTTCCGGTCACGCGGCGCGGCGCCGCCGCCATGGCCAAGGCGCGGCTGGTGCTCACCATCCCCGGCACCAAGACCATCGAGGCCGCGGCGCTGGGCGCGCCTTACCTGGCGCTGATCCCGCTCAACATGCCGGAGAAGGTGGTGGTCAACGGGCCGCTGACCTATCTCGACCGCCTGCCGCTGGTGGGGGTGCCGCTCAAGCGCGCCCTGATCTCCAACTTCTCCAGGCGCTTTCCGTTGATCTCGCAGCCCAATATCGATCTGGGCGAGATGGCGGCGCCGGAGATGCGCGGCACGCTGATGCCGGCGCACGTGGCGCACGTCACGCTGGATCTGCTGCGGGACGAGGCGCGCCTGGATACCATGCGCCAGCGTTTCAGCACGCTCTACGCCCACCACCGCGGCGCCGCCGACCGCATGGCCGAGGCGCTGTTGGGAGAGCTCCGTGCCGCGGTTTAGCATCGTCATCGCCACCAAAGACCGCGCGCACTTTCTGGATGGCGCGCTCTCCTCGCTGGCGCAGCAGGTGACGGCGCAGAGCTTTGAGATCATCGTGGTCGACAACGGCAGCAGCGACCATACGCCGGCCGTCATCCAGCGCTGGGCGGAGAGCCTGCCGCTGCGCGCCGTGCGCGAGGAGCGCCCCAACCGCGGGCTGGCGCGCAATCGCGGCATCGGCGTGGCCAGCGGTGAGATCGTGGCCTTCTGCGACGACGATGTCTTCCTCCCGCAGGGCTGGCTGGCCGCCCATGCGCTGGCGCACGACGAGAGCGATCGCGTGCCGCACGCCATCAGCGGGCCGATCATCAACGTGCCCTCGTACGACGATCGCCCCGCGCCCAAGCCGGCGAACTTCTCGCGCGCCTTCTTCTGCACGTGCAACGTCTCCGTGCCGCGTGAGCAGTTACAGGAAGTGGGTGGCTTCGACGAGGCGTTCGATCTCTACGGCTGGGAGGATACCGAACTGGGCGCGCGTCTTCGCGACGCGGGCGTGCAGCGCCGCTTCGCTTG
The DNA here is from genome assembly GCA_028869325.1 of bacterium. Taxonomy (GTDB): domain Bacteria; phylum Vulcanimicrobiota; class Vulcanimicrobiia; order Vulcanimicrobiales; family SCRA01; genus SCRA01. The sequence continues at coordinate 1,860 of JAGWST010000509.1, forward strand.
GGACGCCTATCTCTGGCACATCAAGCCGCCCACCGGCGAGACGCTGGAGCTGGCGCTGCGCAGGGCGGCGGAGAAGGGGAGAATGGCGGCGCGCTACGTCGCAAAGCGGCCCTCGCACGACGCGATCCTGGCCACCGGCGCCTATGCCGTCAATCGCTGGAAGGGCCGCCTGCTGACGCCGCGCATCGTGCGCACGCTGTTGGCAGGTGCGTTGGCCACGGGCCGCGTGCCGCGCCTGCTGGAGAGAGTGGCGCGCGCGCAGCTGCTGGACGGCGTCTATCTCTCGGAGATGGAGCGCGAGTTTCGCGCGTTGGACGGCTCCACGACCCAATCCTAGGGCGCCAGGCGCTGGAGCGTCGCCGCGTAGACGCGCAGATCCGGATCGCTGAAGAGCACGAAACGGATCAGCGCGATGCACGTGCCGTGCACCGTATGCTCGATGCACGCATCGAGCGCGATCGCAGCCGCCTGGTCGATGGGATAACCGTAGGCGCCGGTGCCCAGCGACGGAAAGGCGATGCTGCGCACCCCTAGCGCTTCGGCGCGCTCCAGGCTGGCGGCATAGGCGCTGCGCAGCAACGCGGCGTCCCCGGGGCGCCCAGCGTAACGCGGGGCCACGGCATGGATGACGTGCTTGGCGCGCAGCCGGCCCGCGCCCGTGACGACGGCGCCTCCCGTCCGGCAGCCTCCGATGGCGCGACACTCCCGCATGATGCTCGGGCCGCCGGCGCGGTGAATGGCACCGTCGACCCCTCCGCCACCCGCTAGACGCGCGTTGGCGGCGTTGACGATAGCGTCTACCTCCTGCGCCGTGATGTCGCCGCGCCGCAGCTCTAGCCTTGTCGTGCCGAGGATGAGCTCATCCATGTGCCGGCGATGCTTCCACGCGGCGTCCACATCCGCTCCCGTGCGCAGGCAGGTGCCCCAAGGCAGGCGAGCGTAGCGATGGGCGCTGCAGGAAAGGAAGCCCGCCGTGAGGGTTCTGCTGGTACGCATGGACGGCATCGGCGATGCGCTCGCCATGCTGCCGCTGGCGCTGGCGCTGCGCGAGCAAGGCCATGAGCTGGGCGCCGTCCTCTCAGCGCGCAATCGCGATCTCTTCGCCGCCACCCTCTTTGCGCGCACGCACATCTTGATTCCCGACGCCGCGCGCCGCCACGGCTCCACGCGGGAGTCGTTCGAGCGCGCGCGCGCCGAGATCGCCGGAGCCTACGACGCGGCGCTGATTCTCTCGGAGGAGCCCGACGCCTATCGCTTGCCGGCATTGGCGGCCGTCCGCGTCCGCGTGGGCTTCTGGCATGCGCTCGAGAAGCCATTCAAGTCGCTCTGGCAGCGCTGGCGCTCCACGCGCGTGGTCTACCGTCCCGCGGCGTGGGTCGATCAGCCGCACGAGGTGGAGCAGCTCTACGCGCTGGGTGTCGCCGCAGGCTTGGTGAGCGGGGCACCGCCGCACGATCTTGCGCGCACGCGCGCGGCGCTGCGCGTCGATCACGTGACGCGCGGCGACGTTGCCGCCGTGCAAGCCACGCGCAAGCTGATTCCGTCCGGTCGCGATGTCGCGTGGATGGGGCGCGCGCTGCGCGCGCTGCCGGGCGTACGTCTCTTGGTGCATCAGAGCGAGCGCGACCTGGGTGAAGCACTCGCACGCGTCTGCGGCCACCCGCTGGACCCCTTCGGCGCGACGCCGGCATGGCTGCGCGCGATCGCCACGGCGCGCGCGCTGATCGCGCCGGACTCCGGCGCCGCGCACGTGGCGGGGAGCGTGGGCACGCCGGTGGTCGATATCTTCCCGCGTGAGCACGGCGAGCGGCTGATCCGGCAGTGGCATCCGTGGAACGCGCCGTACCAGCCCGTCTTCCAGCCGGACGAGAGCGAGCCGGCGGACGTCTACGGCGAGCGCCTCGCCGCCGCGCTCAGGACCGTGTGCTGTATCTAGTGGCCGTTACAGAGGCCCGTAGAGATCACGGAGTCACGGCCTCTGCCCAGGCGCGCTCCAGCGCCCATGCCACCGGAACCAGCTCCGCGTCGCGACCGAAGTGCCCCACCACCTGGATGCCCACCGGCAGCCCGGGCTTAGGAATCGGCAGCGCGTAGACGGGCTGGCCGGTGACGTTGAACGGGCGCGTGAAGCGCGAGAGCGGCTCGCGCATCTCCAGGCTACTCGCGCTCACCGGCGGCGGGACGATCCCCGATGCCGGCGTGAGCAGCGCATCGACGCCGCGCATCGCCTCGCCGATCTCTTGGCGCACGGTCAGCTGATCCTCGCGGGCACGGTCGTAGTCGGCTTGCGTCACGTCGATGCCGCGCTTGAGCGTCGCCAACACGTCGGCGCCGTAGCGCGAAGGATCCTCCGCGATCCAGGCCTTGTGATACTCGTAGGCTTCGCGATACATGATGGTCAGCGAGATGTTGGCCATGCGCAGGCGATCCGGCAGAGCGATCGCCGGCAGCCCTTGCGTGACGCGGCGCCACTGCTCGGCGGTCTCGGGATCCAGCTCGCCCAACCACTCCGGCGGCGGAACCGCGAGCTTGAGGCTCTGCAGCGGGCGCGGCGTGGCCGGCACCAGCCCCTCCAAATCGCTCATCATCGCCAGCGCTTCGGCGGCCTGTAAGACGCTGTGCGCCAACGGGCCGATGGTATCGAGCGTCTTGCTCAACGGGAGCACGCCCTCGGTGCTCACGCTGCCCAGCGTGGGCTTGAAGCCGACCACCCCGCACATCGCGGCGGGATTGCGGATGGAGCCGCCCGTGTCCGTTCCGACAGCCCAGTCGCACATGTCGGCGGCCACGGCCGCCGCGGAGCCGCCCGACGAGCCGCCGGCGACGCGTCCCGGCGCCTTCGGGTTATGGACGGTGCCGTAGTGCGGGTTGATGCTGGTCAGCCCGTAGGCAAACTCGTGCAGGTTGACTTTGCCGACCATCACGCCGCCGCGCGCGCGAATCTTGCGGATCAACGGCGCGTCCTCGGCGTCGGGCGCCTTCGGCAGAACGACGCCGCCGCCGGTGGTGACGGTACCCTTTACGCGCACCAAGTCTTTCACCGCCACGGCGGGGCCGTCGCCCTGCTCGTCGGTATACGAGATGAAGATGTTCCAATCCGAGTGCGCCTTCGCGCGCTCGCGCGCCTCCGCGGCCGTCATCGCCTACTGCTCCCCCGCGGCGTTGCGCCGCAGCATCTCGCGCGCGCCGCTGAGCTCCGCCAGCGACTCGCCCCGGCGGATGCGTTCGAGCAGCGCCGGCTCCGCGGCCTCCTTCTCCGCCACGATCGCGGCGAGACGCGCGGCGTCCGTGG
>JAGWST010000510.1 GCA_028869325.1 bacterium
GGGCCGAAGGGCTTCGTGATGTAGTCGTCGGCGCCGGAGTCTAGGCCTTGAACCTTGTCCTCGCTCTCGCCCTTGGCGGTGAGCATGATCACCGGCACGTGCGTGCCGACTGGATGCGTGCGCACGCGCCGGCAGACCTCGTAGCCGTCCATGACCGGCATCATGACGTCCAGCAAAATCAGATCGGGCATCTGGACGTCCAGCAGCTCCAGAGCGGCGCTGCCGCTGGAGGCTGCCAGCACGCGATAGCCGGCCAACTCGAGATTGGCGGCGATGATCTTGCGGATGTTCTTGTCGTCGTCGACGACCAGAATCGTCTTTCCCGTCCCCTCGCGCTCCGCCGTCAGCAAATCGCTCACGCGCTGCGGTCCGGCAGAGAGATCGTGAACGTGGTGCCTTGGCCCACGTTCGAGCAGACGTCGATCGTGCCGCCGTGCGCGCGGACGATCGAGCGGACGATATACAAGCCAAGTCCGCTGCCGCCCGCCGAGGCAGTGAGGTGGTTGTCGACGCGGTAGAACTGGTCGAAGATGTACGGCAGCTCGCCCTCGGGAACGCCGGCGCCGCGATCGCGCACGATCACCACGGCGCCGTCTGCGCCGCGTTCGGCGGAGACGCCGATCTCGCCGCCCTTGGGCGAGTACTTGACCGCATTCTCGAGCAGGTTGGCGAAGACTTCGTAGAGGCGGTCGGGATCGCCGGAGACTTCGACCCCCGCCAGGTCCAGCCGGACCGGATGCTGCGCGGGATCTCGCGCCAGATTGGTCAGCACGCGATCGAGCAGCTCCTGCAACGGTACGCGCTGCCGCCGCTTTAACATCAAGCCGCTGTCGACGCGCGCCACGACCAGCAGATCGTCCACCAAGCGCGTCAGCCGGTCTGCCTCCTGCTCGACGATTTGCAGGAACTCGGCACGCGTCGGCTCGTCGAGGGACGGGTTCGTGCGCAGGGTGGCGGTGTAGGCCTTGATCGAGGTGAGCGGCGTGCGCAGCTCGTGCGAGATCGTGCCGACGAACTCGGCCTTGAGCTGGTCGATCTCACGCAGACGCTGTTCGTCACGAAAGACCCAGACCCAACCCTCGCCCTTGCCTGCGCACACCAGGGGGCGCGCGCGCCCGCTCAGCGGCTTGCCGGTGCCTTCGCCGGCGGGAAAGGAGACCGCGAAGACGTCGACGGCGCGCTCGCGCTCGAACGTCTCCAGCGCACCGGGCGCGATCCGTGCGAGCGGCCGGCCGATCGCCTCGGCAGCCGGGACGCCGGTGATGCTCTCCGCGGCAGCGCTCCAGCGCTCCACCATTCCGGAGGCATCGAGCAAGCAGACGCCCTCGTCGAGAAGATCGAGAAGGATCGTCAAAGCGTCAGACACGCAGGTACCGGCCGACGCTGATCCACGAGGCGATCGCCCCAACGAGCGCGCCGATGCCGAGCAGCTGCAGGGCTACCGGGAGCAGGTCCGGCAGCGCGGCGGGCAGCGGGACGAAGGGGATCGCGGCGGCGAGCTTGGGCAGCAGTTGGCGCTGCGCAACCACCAGGATCGCCACGGCGAGCGCCGCGCCGAAGACACCGGCAATCACGCCCTCGGCGATGAACGGCATGCGGATGTAGTTGTTGGTGGCTCCCACCAACTGCATGATCGAGATCTCGCGGCGCCGCGCGTAGACGGTGAGGCGAATCGTGTTGGAGATGATGAAGAACGACGCTACCACCAACAGCACGATCACGCCCAAGCCGATACGCTGCGCGATCGCCATCAGGCGCAGCAGCTTCTGCACCGTCTCCGCGCCGTAGTGGACCTCTGCCACGCCCGGCATCACCCGCACCTTACCGGCGACGGCGGCCACGTCGTCGACGTGCTTGGCTTGGATGCGCAGTGCGTCAGGCAGCGGGTTGGTCGTCAGCAGTGAGGTGTCGACCTCGCCGCGCAGCTTGTTGCGCAGTTGTTTGAGGCCCTCCGCCTTCGGCACGAACGCTACGTGCGCCACGCCGGGGAGCTTGGCCACCCTTGCCGTCAGCGCGGCGCCGGCCTTGGCGTCTAGGCCGTCCTTCAAGAAAGCGCTGACCTCGATCTGTTGCAGCGCTTGGCCGCCGACCTCCGCCGCGGTCTTCTGCACGAAGAGAAAGGCGCCGAGCATCGCGATGGCCACGGCCACCGTGCCGATAGCGGTGATCTGCATGGCGGCGTTGCGCGTGAGGTTCGCGAGCACCTCACCCAGAAAGAACTTGACCTTGCCCCAATCCAAGGAAGTAGAACCCCCGCTCCTCGTCGCCGACGATGCGCCCGTTCTCCAAGCGGACGACGCGCTTGCGCATGCGATCGACGACGGCCTGATTGTGCGTGGCTACGACCACCGTCGTGCCTTTGGTGTTGATCCGTTGCAACAGCTCCATGATCTCGGTGGTGTTGCTCGGATCGAGGTTGCCCGTAGGCTCGTCACAGAGGAGGATCTTCGGGTTGTTGACCAGGGCACGCGCGATCGCCGTGCGCTGCTGCTCGCCGCCCGAGAGCTCGTGGGGGAACATGCGGCTCTTCTGCGAGAGGCCGACCAGATCGAGACAGCGCGGGACCTGACGCATCACGTCGCGGGTCTTCGCGCCCGTCACCTGCAGCGCGAACGCGACGTTCTCCCAGACCGTCTTGCCGCCCAGCAGCTTGAAGTCCTGAAAGACAACCCCCACATTACGACGCAGCCGGGGGACTGCCCCGGCCCGCATGCGATGAACGGCGACACCGTCCACGCAGACGTCGCCGCTGCTAGGCACCTGCTCTCGGTAGAGCAAGCGCAGAAGGCTCGATTTTCCGGTACCGGAGTGGCCGACGAGGAAGACGAACTCCCCTTTTCCGATCTTCAGATCGAGGGCGTCGATGGCGCGAACGCCATTGGGGTACGTTAGGGATACGCTACGTAGCTCGATCAACGCGGCCTCCTCCGGAGCTACCGACGATGCTCCGGAAAGCTGTCGTTGTGTGTTTCGGTTATCGGGCGCACGCGAGGAACCCTTCACCCGGGCCGGGTAATCAGTGGCTTGCCCTCGTCGCCCGAGGTAGAGAGAAAATGACAATGCAGGCAACCGCGCATGCGGGACTAAGCTTCGACCTCACCCCAGAGCAAGAGGCGATCCAACGGCTCTGCCGCGAGCTGGCCGACGACGTGATCGCGCCGGCCGCCGAGGAGCTGGATGCCAAGGCGGAGTTCCCCTACGCGATCGTCGAGCAAATGGCCGAGCTGGGACTGCTGGGCATCCCCTGGCCCGAAGCCTACGGCGGCATCGGCGCCGATACCGTCTCGTACGCGCTGGCGGTCATGGAGATCTCGCGCGGCGATGCCTCGGTGGGGATCACCATGGCGGCCCATACCTCGCTGGGCTCCGCGCCGTTCTACTACTTCGGCTCGGAGGAGCA
>JAGWST010000511.1 GCA_028869325.1 bacterium
CAGCACCAGCTGCGCCTCCGCCAAACGCTGCATGCGCTGGCGCTCATGGCGCTCGCGCAGCTCGAGCACGGGCTGCAGGGCAAAGGCGAAGCGCTTCACGAGATCGCCACCACCCCAGCCGCGGCATCGGCCAGCGTCGAGGCCTCATAGGTGTCCTGGCGCAGGAAGTGGCGGATGCTCTCGATCTTGGAGATCGCCAGATCGACTCTGGGATTGCTGCCCGGAACGTAGGCGCCGATGTTGATCAAATCCTCCGCCTCGCGATAGGTCGCCAGCAGATCGCGCACGGCGCTCGCGGCGCGCTGTTGAACCTCGTCCGCGACGTCGGGCATGACGCGGCTGACGGAGCTCAGCACGTCGATGGCGGGGTAGTGATTCGCCGAGGCTAGCGCGCGCGAGAGCACGATGTGGCCATCAAGGATCGAGCGCACCGCATCGGCGACCGGCTCGTTCAAGTCGTCGCCGTCGACCAAGACCGCGTAGATGCCGGTGATACTCCCGCGCGGCGAGGTCCCGGCGCGCTCCAAGAGTTTGGGCAGCAGCGCGAAGACGCTGGGCGTATAGCCTTTGGTCGTGGTCGGCTCGCCGATCGCCAGCCCGACCTCGCGCTGCGCCATGGCGAAGCGCGTCACGCTGTCCATCATCAGCGTCACGTCCAGACCGCGATCGCGAAAGTACTCGGCGATGGTGGTGGCCACCAAGGCCGCCTTGATGCGCACCAGCGCCGGCTGGTCGCTGGTCGCCACCACCACCACGCTGCGCTCCAGGCCCTCGCGGCCGAGGTCGCGCTCGATGAAGTCGCGCACCTCTTTGCCGCGTTCACCGACCAGTGCGATGACGTTGACGTCGGCGTCGCTGTTGCGGGCGATCATCCCCAGCACGGTCGACTTGCCCACGCCGCTGCCCGCGAAGATCCCGACGCGCTGTCCTTTGCCGCAGGTCAGCAGCCCATCGACGGCACGGATGCCGGCGGAGAACGGGCGCTCGATGCGCGGGCGATCAAGCGGGTTCGGCGGAGAGGCGACGATCGCGCGCCGCTCGCCGCTCTCGATGGCCGGGCCGCCGTCCATCACGCGCCCCAAGCCGTCGATGACGCGCCCCAAGAGGCGGTCGGAGACGACGACCTCCAGCGGCCGCCCCTCAGCCAAGACGTTGGAGCCGGCGCCGATGCCGGCCAGCTCGCCGAGCGGCATGATCAGCACCTTGTCGTCGCGGAAGCCCACCACTTCGGCCAGCACCGGCGGCGCGTTGCGCCGGTACGAGATGCGGCAGGTCTCACCGACGGCCATCTGCGGACCCAGGCTCTCGATGACCACGCCGATGACCTGGCGCACGCGGCCGTTGCTGCGAATCAGGTCGGCGCTGCGCAGCTCCCGCAGCAACGCATCGGCGCTGAAGCGCGGCAGCTCGATCGGCTCAACTGGCTTCGGCATGGCCCACGACGCCGCTGGAGCTCACCTGCCGATCCAGCGTCACCTCGTCTTCGTCCAGACGCAGCAGCTTGCGCGCCTCCATCAGCTGGTGCTCGATCTTTCCGTCGACGCTGCCGGCCTCCGTATCGACCACGACGCCGCCACGGTCGACGCGCAGATCGCCCACGAACCGTATCTGCCGCGCATCGCCGGGGAAGAGCTCCTCCCGTCCTGCGCGCAGCGTCTCCAAGTCGGCCGGGTTGACCCGCACGAC
>JAGWST010000512.1 GCA_028869325.1 bacterium
CTTGGAACGCGGCCGGGATCGGCCTCGACCTCTTGGTGTTGCGCGATCTGGGCATGCGCGGCGCCAGCGTGATCGCCGGCGTCGTGGCGCAGGGCCCGGAGGGCGCGAGCGCCGCGTGGCCCGCGCCGCCGGGCGCCATACGCGCGCAGCTAGCGGCGCTCTCCGGTTTGCGCGTTGGGGCCTATCGCATCGGCCTGCTGCTCTCTGCGTCCAGCGTGCGCGAGGTGGCGGAGTCACTGGCACAGAGCGTGCAGCCGATCGTGGTCGACCCCGTCTTCGCCGCCTCGCGCGGAGGGGCGTTCGCCGATGAGCAGATCGTCGCGGCCTATCGTGAGGCGCTGATCCCGCGCGCGACGCTCTTCACGCCCAACGCAGGCGAAGCCGCGCGCATCGTGGGCCGCGCGATCGAGACGCCGGGCGACGCCGAGCACGCCGCACGCGCATTGCAGGCGATGGGAGCGCGCGCGGTGCTGGTGAAGGGCGGCCACGTCGCCGGCGACGAGGTCGTTGACGTGCTGGTCGATCGTGAGGGCGTCAGGCTGCTGCGCGACGCGCGTCTGGCCGTGGAGATGCGCGGTACGGGCTGCATTCTCGCCGTGACCGCAGCGGCGGCGCTGGCACAAGGCTCCAACCTCGTCGAAGCCGTTATCCGTGCGCGCCGCGAAGTGCGCCAACGCATGCTGACCGCCGTCGAGCTGGGCGGCATGCGCGTGGCGCGCTGAGCGACTACTCTCTGCGCTTGCGGCGGGACGTCGTCGTCCGGCCTTTGGACGAGGATGCCGCCTTCGTGCCGGGGCGCTTTGCGGCGCTCTTGCGTGTTGCCGAGGGGCGCGCGGCGCTGCGCTTCAACGCGTTTTGCACGGAGAGCTCCCAGCGATAGCCGTCGGGATCGTGGAACCACAGACCGTAATGCGGTGAGCCCGGCGCCTCAGGGCCGATCTCGTCGCCGGCGTCCTCCATCTCGACGCCCTTGCGCCGCAGCTCCCGCACGGCAGCCTGCAGCTCGCGCAGCGAGCCGAGATGGAACGACACGTGGCCGAGCGCCTCGGGGCGCGGCACGCCACGGAAGAGCGCGATCGTCAGCACGTCGTTGCCGACCGCCACGCCCGCGGAAAAGTCGAACTCATGGCGCAGGTTCAACTTCTCGATCCACCAGTGCGCGCTCGCCTTGGGATCGCGCACGGCCAGTCCGAAGTGTCCAATGACTCCCAGCTCTAGGGCCATAGGCTACCCCTTGAACTTCGGCAGCGCCTCGCGGATACGCTCGAGCGCCAGTTGCAGGTTCTCGATCGAGTTGGCGTACGAGAGACGGATGTAGCCCTTGCCGGCGGGGCCGAAGGCGGTGCCGGCAAGCGTCGCGACTCCCGCCTCCTCCAGCAGAAAGTTGGCCAGCCGCTTCTCGTCCCGCGCCACGCGCGTGACGTTGGGAAAGGCGTAGAAGGCGCCCTGCGGCATCACGCAGCTCAAGCCCGGGATGGCGTTCAAACCGTTGACGACGACGTCGCGCCGCTTGCGGAACTCGCGATTCATGCGCACGACCTCGTCATCGGGGCCGGTCAGCGCGGCGATGCCGGCCATCTGCACGAAGGCCGTCGTGCACGAGACCGTGTTGTTGAGCAGGAGCGTCACGGCCTTGGCGATCTCCTTGGGCATTGCGGCGTAGCCCAGGCGCCAGCCCGTCATCGCGTAGGCCTTGGAGAAGCCGTCGACGATGATGGTGCGCTGCGCCATCTCCGGGAGCGAGGCGATGGAGATGAAGCCCGCGTCGTCGTAGATGTTGCGCGAGTAGATCTCGTCGGAGATCACCAGGAAGTCACGGCGTTGCGCCAGATCCGCGATGCGTTCCAGATCAGCGCGCGTCAGCACGCCGCCGGTGGGATTATGGGGCGAGTTGATCACCACGACCTTGGTGCGCGGCGAGAGCTTGGCCTCCAGCGCATCCAGATCCAGGCGGAAGTCGCGCGACTCCAGCAGCGGGACCGCCACGGCCGCGGCGCCGAGATAGCTGGCCGCCGAGGCATATGCGGGATACGCCGGATCGGCGTAGATCAACTCGTCGCCCGGGTCGAGGAGTGCCGAGAGAATGCACCAGATTACCGGCTTGCCGCCGGGGCCGACGACCACGTTCTCGGTGTCGAGCGCGATGCCGCGCGTCCGCGAGAGGTGGCCCGCGATCGCCTCGCGCAGCTCGATGACACCCGCCGAGGGCACGTAGTGCGTCCAGCCCGTCTCCAGAGCCTTCGCCGCGGCCGCCTTGATGTGTGCCGGCGTGTCGAAATCGGGCTCTCCGATCTCCAGATGGACCACGGAGCGCCCACGGCGCTCGAGGTCCTTCGCGCGGGCCATCACTTCAAAGGCGGACTCGCTGCCGAGGCGGCCAAGGGCGGCGGCCAGGCGCCGCTCGACGGAAGGTGCCAACATCTCCTGCGTATCCCTCTCGCACAAGCCGAGTGACCAGCGTTGCGTCTCCTGCCCTCGGCTGGTCGCCCAGCAAGTCAACCCGCGTAGGTTGCCGCTTGCAGAGTGGCGAACGCCCTAGCGCACCTGCCACGGACGGCGGATGCCCTTAGTCACGACGTCGCCGCGGAGCGCTCATGTCGACGCTTACGGAAATCTTCGCGCCGGGGGCCCAGCCTTTGGCCGAAGGGCTGAAAACCCTTACGCTTTCTCCGGATCGTTCGGTCAAACCTGGAGAGGTCGTTCGCGCGCGCTTCTCCTTCTCCAACGTCGGAAGCGCGACGGCCACAGGCGTTCGCGTCAAGCTGCGCCTCCCCGAGCACGCGCGCTACGTGGCCGGCTCGGCCCTGATCGACGACGATCGCTACCCGGACGAGGGCGGCACAGCGCCGTTCCTCGCCGCCGCCGGCGGTGCCATTCCAGACCTGGCGCCCGGCGACGCCTGTGCCGTCTCGTTGGAGTTTCGCGTCGAGGGGCCCATCGAGGACGGCACCACGTTGAGCCTGCAAGCGGCGCTCGGAAGCGACGGGACGGCCGTCGTCGGCTCGAACGTGGCCTCCATCACGATTCGCAGCCGTCCGCAGCTCCGCGGCGAGCTCACGACCCTGGTCATCGAGGCACCGCACGGAAACCGTCCGGGCGCCGAGATCACGCTCCGGGCCTCGGTCCACAATCACGGTCAGTCGACGGCGCGCGACGTCACGTTGGCGCTCCCGGTACCCGACCGCACCACCTACGTTCCGCGCTCCGCGCGCGTCGACGGCCGCCAGATCGGCGAGGGCGGCAGCGAGCCGCTGCCGGTGGCGGATCAGCGCGTGGTCTCGCCCGCGCTTCCGCCGTCGCGCACGCTCACCGTCACCTACAACGCCAAGATCGATCAGCCGCTACCCGACGGCACGCAGATCGCCGCGCGCGGTTGGGTCGGCGCGCGTGAGGAGGGCGAGTTCGAGCTCACGGCCACGACGCTGGAGGTGCGCTCGCCGGCCGAGTTCGGCGCCGGGACGGGGATCGAGGTCGACGCCGGCGAGGAGGTGACGCCCGGTCAGCGGTTGCGCGTCGGCGTCGCCTACCATAACGTTGGAAGCGGCACCGCTGAGAACGTCAACATCGCGATCGCGCTGCCCGAGGGCCTGGTCTACTCGCCGGGCTCGACCATGGAGAACGGTCGCGCGGTCGGCGAGGAGCAGGGCGTGCGGATCGCCGAGATCCATCCCGGCGGCAGCGGCCGCGTCACCGTCGAGGCCATCGTCGCCGCTCCCGCGCCGACGGGGCGCCGCCTGCCGTTGCGTGCCACGATGCGCTGGATCGGCGGCGAGCGATCCTTCGAAAAGACGCTGCGCGTGCGCTCCGCGCCGGATTTTCCGGAGGCGATCAACCGCTTCGAGCTGCGCAGCTCCGTCAATCTCGCGCCGGGCGAGGAGATGCTGGGACGAATCGTCGTCAACAACGGCGGAACCGATGTTGCGCGCGACGTACGCGTCGGCGTCGCCGCCGGCGAAGGGCTGGAGGCGCTGCGCATCCGGCGGGAGGGCGCCACGCTGGAGGTGGAGGAAGGCAGCGTTCGCATCGGCGACATGGCTCCGCTGGAGCCCGTGCGCCTGGACGTCATCGCGCGCGTGGCCAGCCCGCTGGCCGATAAGACCGCGCTGACGATGCTGGCGCACGTGCGCGCGGTTGACGTCGCGGAGTCGGAGATCGGCAAGATCACGGCGGCCGCCGTCTCGCGTCCGCGCTTTCCGCAGCGCTCGCAGCGACTGCGCGTGCTCTCCGACCAGCCTGTCCACCCGGGCAAGAGCGTGCAGATCGGCTACAGCGCGCGCAACGAGGGCACAGACGTCGCGCGCGAGACGATGCTGGCGCTGGATCTGCCTCCGGAGCTGATCTTGGAGGGCGTCGAGGGTGCCTCGCGGCGCGGCGAGCGCACGCTGGTGCTTGGCGCCATCGAGCCGGGCGGCGCCGGCACGGGAACGCTCACGTTGTCGCTGGCGGCCGGCGTCGCCGCGGGAACGGTCCTCGCCGTCTCGGCGCGGCTCTCGTGCGCCAACGGGCCGAGCACGTTGATCGAGGCGGCGGAGGTGGAAGTCACGGCGTCGCCTTCGTTCGCCGCGGCGACGCTGCGAGTCGATCCCGTCGACGAAGCCTCGCCGGGAGAGATCCTCACGTGTATGCTGGAGGCGCGCAACGACGGCGACGGCAGCGCGAGCCGGCTCTCGATCCGCGCCGAGTCACCTGCGCAGACGACATACCTTCCGGGCTCCACGGAGATCAACGGCGTCGGCGTGGTCGACATCGCCGGCGCATCGCCGCTGTTCCACGGCTTGGCGCTCGCCGGCGTGACGCCGGAGACGTCGCTGACCATCAGCTGGCGCAGCGCGGTGAACTCGCCCGCCGAGCCGGGTGCGGCGCTCGTCGCACGCGCGAAGATGTCGTGGGACGAAGGCGGCCTGGAGCTGGAGAGCACGCCCGTGGTGGTGCGCTCGCTGCCGTTCTTCGGCGAGCAGGCTCCGCTGCCGTTCTCCGTGTTGGGCGTGGTGCTCCAACCGCGCGTCGCACCGGTGCCCGCCGTCCCCGCGTTCGTCTCCGCGCCGGTCGAGGAGACGACGCTGCCCGAGAGCATCGCGCCGGCTCCAGCCAACGGGGAGCGCGCGCTGGCGGCAGTCGAGCCGCCGGCGAGCGAGGCGCCCGCGGTGCCGGCGCAGGCGGCGTCGCGCACGCACGACCTTCCGCGTCATGTCGAGAGCGGCGAGGGACGCGTCGCGACGCTCTCGATCTACTCGCAGGACCGCTTGGCGCGCGCGGTGCGCCTGATCTCCAGCGTCGAGGCTGGCGCGCTCTTCCCGCACCTCTACGCCGTGCGCGCCTTCTTGCCGGATCGCCTCATCGGCCCCGCCGGCCTGGAGGAGCTCCTCGAGGCGGAGCGTGAGCGCTTGCACGAGCTGCTCGATCATCTCTTCATCAAGCTGCGGCTGCCGCGCTATCTGGTCTCGCAGAAGGATCTGGAAGATCGGCCTGCGCGCAACGCGCTCGTCGCGCTCATGCGCGGCATCGCCGAGCAGCGGCTACCCGCGGCGGAGGCGACACCCCATGCCTACGTCGTGCTTACGGGCTCGATGACCGTGCAGGAGGCAGCTGCGCACGCCGACGATCTCGAGCAGGCGCCGCTGGGCTCGGCACGCCCATGGCGTGCCTTGGGCGGCTTGATTCCGCAAGCGGGTGCGAATGAGGATGGCGTCGCCCTCGGCGAGGCACTGGCCGCCTACCGAGCGCGCTTCATCGAGGCGATGGGCGATCTGGAGCGGTTGCCGCCCGGAGAGTTCCATCGCGTCCTCGCTGCGCGCTCGCCGGAGTCGCTCGACGCCGCGCTCGCCGCCCTGCGCGCGGTCGCGACGCAACTGGAAGAGCGTGCCACCGCCTGATCCCGCGCCGCTCCTGTTGGTGCTCTTGGCGTGGCGCGGCGACGCCGCGATCGCCTTGATCATCCTCGCCGCGATCTCGCTGGCGGCGGGCGGCCTGTGGCTGGCACGTTCCGAGGAGCGGCCGCTCGGCACGCCGGCGCAACCCTGGTGGGCGGACGCCGGTGCGCGCGAGGCCGGCGATGCCGCCTCGCGCCTGGCGCTGGTAGAGGGGCTCGGCGCGCGCGGCGGCTCCCGCGACTGCGCGATTCTCGCGCGTGCGTGGGTAGCGGAGAGCGATCCCTCGGTGCGCGAGGGCGTGCTCGCCGCGTTGCAGTGGTGCGAGGGAGAGGTGCCGCTGGAGATCTTCCATGAGGCGCTCGACGCCCCCAGCGAGGCGGAGCGCATCCTGGCGATCGAGGGCTTCGAGCGGCGCGCGCAGCACGCGGCGATCGAGCCCGCGCTGGCGGATCCATCCGATGTGGTAGCGCTCGCCGCGGCATACGCGCTGCGGCGCGCCGGCGCGTGCGACGGCGTCACGCAAGCCTGCGCGCGGAGAGGTCCCGCCTTCGCCGCGATGCTGGCGCTGCTGGAGCGCGGTTAGCCGTTACAGGCCACTAGGCGGCCGAGAAGGACTTCTGCACCAGATGGACCACCTGCTGCGAGTCCATGAACAGGGAGTGCAGCGTGCCCATCCCAACTTGCAGGAGCACTTGGGCGCGCGTGAAGCCGACGATCTCTCTGCCGATATTCGCATCGCGTATGCTGCTCGCCGCGGCGACGGTCGCCGTCTGCTGTACGCTGTCGTTCGAGGCGTCGTCTTGCAGCGAGACCTGCTGCGCGCCGATCTTCGCGCGAATCGACGCCAAGCGCTGGATCGCATAGTCGACGCGATACTCCGCCGCCTGGTTGGCGGCGAAGTCGGCGGCGCCGGCAGCCGCTGGTCCGTCACTGGGAGACAAGTTCGGATTGGCGTTGACGATCGCGGTGGGATCGAAGGCACCCAAGAGCACGGCGGAGACGCCCAGATCGCGCGCGTTCACGCCCGGGATGTCGACGCTGACGATGTGGCCCTCGCCGCCGCCGTCGTTGACCTCCAAGCCGTGACCCGACTGCGCGTCCTGCTGCGGCACGGTGTAGAAGAAGAACGACTTTCCGACGTCCGCCTGCGAGATGGGATTGATGTTGAAGGAGGCGACGTTGTCCGTCCCGCTTTGGTTGGCCGCCGTGAAGCTTGCGGGCAGCAGAAAGATATCCGGAGAGAGCCCCGGCACGTAGACGATGTTGGTGCCGGCGAAGATCTTCATGTACTCGATCTGCGGCGCGCCGAACGAGGGATCGGCGCTGCTCACCGTGATCTCCACCTGCAGTAGATCGTTGCTGGGATTCAATGGATCGGGCGGCGGCGGGCCGAGGTCCGCCAGGACCTTGACGCCGACTTCGGCCTGCACGGAGGTCGGATTGAAGCCGATCGTCGTGGGATCGATGAGCTGCTGACCGCTCGAGAGCGTGTCGTTGCGAGGGATGAAGTACTGCGCCGGTGAGGCGGTCTCCGCCGAGAGGCTGCCGTCGAGCAGATGGCGCCCGTTGAACTGTATGTTGCCGGAGATCGTATCGATCTCTTGGGAGAGCTGGTTGAGCTCCTGTTGCAGGTAGCCCGTCTGTTGCGGCGAGTTGAGACTCGAGTTCGCCTCGACGACCAAGCTCCGCATGCGCAGCAGAATGTCGGAGATGGTCTGCAAGCCGCCCTCGGCGGTCTGCAAGAGGTCGATGGCGCTTTGGATGCTCTGTTGCCCCGTCTGGAGGCCGTTGGCTTGCGCGAGAAGGCGCTGGGAGACGGCCAAGCCGCTGGGATCGTCGGCCGCGCTGGAAATACGAAGACCGCTCGCCAGACGCTGTGTCGCTTGCGAGAGATCCGTTGCCGTTCGATTGAGCCCCAGCGCTACCTTGTCGCCGAAGCGCAGCACGTCCATGTCCTGCGCGGACCCTCCATGGTCAGATGGCGAGGGACCACCTCGGCCTTCCGAGTGTGGTCCTTATGTTGATCTTCGGCCGATTCGCTGGCGAGCTAACTGCCTACTCTCCACCGGCGTAAAGCTGGTGTAAGGGTTCGAGGCAGGAGTATTCCCGCCGGACGGAGCGGCCGACAACACCAAACAGGTCGTCTACGCTCAGTGATACGGTCGAGAACGTTTCCAACGCTCCTCGTTACGCTAGGCCTCGCCATGCTTGCGGCCGGAGTCGGCATCGCCATGCCCGCCGCGCCCGGCCAAGAGCGCCCGCCCGCATGGTCGCCGGGGAGCGGTGCGCATTGGACGATTCGTTTGCTGGCCGCGCCGGCCGCGCGGGCGGTGGCCGTCGCGCCCACGGCGCCCCTTGCGGCCCCAAGTTCCGTGCCGAGCGCCTCCCCCGCGCCGGTGACGCGGGCGGCGCCTTTGCCTGCGCCCCCGTCCACGCCCTCGCCGCTGCCGCCGCAGCCGCAGCCGACGGAGACGCCGCTGGTCATCCCGGGCAGCGTCGTGATCCCCGGCGAGTCGCCCGCCCCGCAGGCCACGCCCCCCGCGAACGAGAGCCCCGCGCCGCGGGCCACCCTCCCGCCGGCCACGCGGCGAGGCATGCTGGGCCGCAGCCCGCTGCGCTTCTCGGCCTTGGGCGGATTCGATCTGGGCTCGCACCACACCAGCACCACCGCCTCGCTGGCGGCGAACGACGTCGTGGGCGTCTCCTTCTTACTGATGCTCGAGCGCCGGACGGAGCAGACCTCGCTCTCCATCCAGGATCCAGTCGGCTACACCACGGGCGTCTCCAACGTGGGCCAGATCCAGGCGGCCTATCGCGCCCCCAAGTACGCACTGACCTACGGCGCCTTGACCGGGCCCTCGGATTCGCAGATCGGTATCGGCGGCTTTGCGCGCGGCTTGGAGCTGCGGCTGCCGCGCAAGAACGGCGAGTTGGACCTGCTGGGTGCCGCGGCGACGCAGGCCAACGGCGAGGGCTTTCGTGCGTTGGGCCTGCGCCGCCAGTACTATCTGCGCTCCAACGGACTGCTCACGGATACGCTCATCTATTCGCGCGGCGAGCAGTCCGGTGCGACCAACACCATCGCCGATGCCTCGTTCCAACGCTACGGAACGCACCTGACGGAGAATCTCGAGGCGGCTCTGGACCGCACGCGGTCGATCGGCGGTGCGCCGAACGGCACGCGGGTGGCCGCGGCCGCGCAGTTCAATGCGCCGGTCAAGCGCGGCTACGCCTCGCTCACGCTGCGCTCGCTGCCCAACGGCTTCACCACGCTCACCGGCGTGCAGCCCGCCGACCGCGCCTGGGATCTCACCCTGCAGCGCAGCGTCGGCAGGCTCGCGACGCTCTTGGTGGATCTGGGCCGCGACGACTCGCTGGCCGCCGGCTCGTGGAACCGCACGACCCGGCGCAACCTCTCCTTCAGCCAGCCGCTGGGGACCAGCTCGATCTCACTGATCGAGAGCTACTCGCGCGCCGCCAGCGGCGGCCAGGTAACGGTCAACCGTTCTGACGGCATCACGGCCAACGAAACGGCCAAGGGCTTCTCGCTCTCGGAGACGGTGCAGCGCGCCAGCGCCGCCACCTCGGGAGGCATCGCCTCGCAGACGCAGGAGAGCCTGACGGTCGGCCATACGCTTGGAAACGGCTTCGTCCAGTTCCAGGGCGTGCGAGGGCACTCGTCCAGCGGCGGTATCGCCACCGCGCAACGGCAAGAGCTCTTCTCTTACGTTCGCCATCTGGGCCCGCGCACCGATCTGACCTTCAGCGAGCAGCTTACCTCGAACGATACGGGCGGCGTGCTGACGACGCAACGCTCCACCGGGATCGGCGTGATCCGCCGCATCTCGCCGGTGGTCGCGCTCAACATCACGGCGACGCGCTCGAACCAGACGGGGCTCGGCGCCGGCGCCGCCTCGACCATCAACGTCGATCTCATCGGCCCGCTCTCGTTCGGCGGCGCACGCTACTCCGGGCGCGCCAATCCCAATCTGCCGGCCACCGTCACGGGCCACGTCTATCTCGTGACGTCGAACCTCGGCAACGGCTCGGCAAGCTTCGGCCAGCGCGGCGTCGGTAACGTGCTGGTGCTGCTCGACGGCGCGACGCCCGTGCGTACCGACATCGACGGCGGATACGAGTTCCGCTTCGTCAAGCAGGGCTTTCACACGATCTCGATCGTCCAGGCGACCATCGCCAATGGTCTGATCGCCGATCGCGGGCAGGCGGGCGTCGAGGTCGCCGGTGGGCAGACGGTGACGGTCGACTTCGGCGTGGGGCAGTTCGCGGGCATCGACGGCCATCTCTACGCGAAGTCCGCCAAAGGCTCGCAGCCCGTCGCCGGCGTGAGCATCGTGGTCGACGGCGGACGCCACGTCACCACCGGTCCAGACGGCGCCTACCAGATCGGCGGACTGCTGCCCGGTACGCACCAGGTGGCGATCGTCGTCGACAGCCTGCCGGCGGGGGTACAGCTCCAGGGTGCGCCGCAGCGCACCGTGCAGGTCACGCAGGGCCGATTGAGCAGCGTCGACTTCACCGCCGTGCCGTTGGGCTCCATCAGCGGCCACGTCCTCTCCGCCGGCGATCGCGGCTTCGGCAACCTGCAGGGCGCCAAGAACGTCTACGTCGTGGCCGACCCCGGCGGCTACGCCGCCATCACCAACGACGACGGCGGCTTTCTGCTCGACAACGTCCCGCCGGGCACGTACAAGATCGAGGTCGATGCGGAGACCATCCCCGACGGCGAGTCGGTGATCCAGGGGCCGGATGGTCCGGTGCAGGTGTTCGGGGGTACGGACACCGGCGGCGTCGTCTTCAAGCTCGGCTCCGCGCCCAAGTCGGTCGTCTTCTCCTTCGACAACGGAAAGAAGGCGGCTGTCGCCGTGAGCGTTCGCCCCGACCGCGCGCCGCCGGGCGCGGCGGTGCGCGTGATCGTGCACACCTCGGAGCAGCATCCCAGCGCCGTCACGCAGCAGAGCGACGCCTTCGGATCTTTTGCGTTGCGCTTCGATGCCAAGCTCAAGGCCTGGGTCGGTGCCTTCGTCGTGCCGATCCTCCAAGCCGGCGACTACGCTTTGCGCGTGAGCGTCGAGGGCTCGCAGCACGGCGTGGGCGACGCCTCGATCACCGTCGATCCGAAGCTGCCGCTGATCGAGACGCACGTCATGACTCACCGTCCGCAGCCGGGCAACAGCATCGCCGTCACGGCCAAGATCGTCGCGCCCGTCGAACCCGGCGACGTCGTGCGCTTCGAGGACGGCTACACGTTCAAGCTGCCGGCGCCGCGCGGCCAGCTCTACGCCTTCGACGTGCGCCTGTGGGCGCGAGGCCTGCCGTATCGCGGCAGTGTCGAGAACAACGCCGGCAAGAAGTTCTCATTCGTGCTCGAGAGGCCGTGACCAGGCCCTGTAAAGCGCTCGTAAAGACGCGTTAACCTGGCGTCATCTCGCCGTAAACTCGCCGTTAAGAAAGACCGGTTGCGGGTCGAAACATCTAGCAACCCCGATGTGCCTTGCGTATCATCGGGGTGAGAGAGTTGCCGCGGCCATGGACGGCATGATCGGACTCTCCCGTAGCTTTAGCCGAAAGGGAACCAATACGATGAAACGCACTCTCGCAGCCGCCGTGCTCGCGTTGAGCATGACGGCCACATGGACGGCCGCGTTTGCTGCGCCGACGCCGCATTACGGCTCGGTGAAGATGACGTGGAACGTCGCCGTCTCGGCGTCGATGCAGCTGGCGACGCAGTTCGGTGCCGGCGCCTTCACGCAGGGGATCGCGGCTCCGAACCTGCTGCCAAGCGGCGTCGGCGTCTGCGGCACGGGCGTCACGGGCGCGCCGACCAGCGAGTCGACGCTGAACCTCAGCTTCGGCACGCAGAACCCCAGCCTCACCGCTGCGGTGGGCTGCATGTACATCAATGCCATCGAGGCGGCCGTGCAGACCAACGATGCCGGCGGCTTCACGATCTATCAGTATCTCGACGCGGCCCCGTCCACCGGCACGGGCTTCTGCGCCTATCCGGACGGCGGCGTCTCGTTCCCGCTGGCTCCGGCGGCGGCGGCCGCGGCGGCCTCTAGCCGCACCGGCAATCCGGCGGCCGGCACGTTCACGGCGGGTGCGCTCAGCGCCTGC
>JAGWST010000513.1 GCA_028869325.1 bacterium
CCGCGATCCGGGCCGAGGGCGAGAAGGTTGTTTCCTACCTCCTGGAGCACCCGGAGGCGCGAACCGAGCTGGAGACCTACGGCCGTCCGATCGGCGAGCTGCCGTGAGGCGTCCAGCGGCCGGCACGATCGTGCTCGTGGACTGGCGTGCTGGAGGCGTGCCACGCGAACCTACCAAGATCCGGCCTGCGGTGGTCGTGGAGGACGACGAACTCTTCCCCGGAGGGTACCCGAATACGCTGGTCGTCCCGCTGACGCGGGACGAGGGGCTGGCATATCCCGCGTTCGCCGAGCGCATCGATCCCACGGACGGTAACGGTGCGGAGGCGACCTCGTGGGCGTTGACCCATCACGTGACCAGCGTATCGCTCAAGCGCGTTCAAGAAACGTCTTCGCGCATCACGGCGGGTCAATTGGCAAGTCTCCGCCGCCGCATCGCGCTCGCGTTGGGGCTGTAGCATCGGCATGACAGCGCATCCACGGAGACGGTTACGAACTCAATGCAATCGGGCCGCGTAACCGATGATAAGTGCACGGCGTGGGTCTTTTCACGTACGGCCAGCCTCGGAAGACGATATTCCGTTTATCGTGAGCCTGCACGAGCTCGACCACATACGGAAATTTCTCAACCCACCGACGGAGGACGATATCCGCAGAGCGTTCGCTAGCGAGAACGTCAAACAGTTCGTCTTGGAGGCGGATGGCGCGCCCGCGGGACTTCTACTACTAACCTATATCGAGGATTGGCTCATCGAGATGCGCCGCATCGCGGTCGTGCGACCGGGGGCGGGACTCGGGACGTTTGCGATTCAATGGTTCTTCGAGCACGCGTTCGCCGAGCGTGGCGCCCATCGCGTGTATCTCGAGGTTGCCGCGGCCAACGAGCGTGCGCGACGCCTCTACGAGCGCCTGGGATTCTCATACGAAGGGACGGCTCGCCACGGTTTCAGGAACCACGCCAGCGGCGCCTACGAGGACTTGTGTGGGTACGGGTGCCTTGCGATGGACGTGCGAGTTTCGCGTACAGCAGGTAATCCTCAACCTTGCCTTCGCGGTCGGTAGCGCCGGATCGAAGGATCCCGTCCAGGGAGAATCCACATTTCTCGAGGACGCGCGCGGACGCGGCGTTCGGTGCGAATACGTGCGCTTCCAATCGACGCATGCCCAAGTCCGTGAACGCGTACTGGGACATGATCATAGCCGCCTCCGTTGCAATAGAGTATCGAAATGGCGGCGAGAGCGTAGCATCCGTACCACCAGCTCCGGAAATGTCCCCCGCTCACTCCCGTCCCTCCATGACTTGCGTGACTTCGAACTCACAGGCCTTGTTCAGGATTCGGGCGGTGATAGGATGACGATGGCGGTGCGGGCGTCGTCGGCCCAGATCGCGGCGCCGGTCAGTGGGTTGGTGAGGTAGTCGAAGGCTAAGCGCACCTCGCTGCGCGTGCAGGCTTGAGCGCTGCCGGCGCTGCGCAGGCATTGGTCGACGGCGATCATCGCCGCGTCCTCGGTGAAGTGCGGCGCGTTGGCGGGGCCGCCTTCGGCGGCGGCCGTGAGCTGCGCGCTCCAGCCGGCTTGGCGGACGAGCGCGGCGACGTCGGCGACGCGCTTTGATTCGCCGTGCGCGCGATTCCAGAGGAGATCGGCGAGGGCATCGGAGGCGAAGCCGGGCGCGAAAAGGGGGCGCATCTCGTGGGCGTTGGCGCCGAGGGCGAGGAGCGTCCGCAGATCTTCGACGGTGAACGCGGCGACGCCGTGGGCGCGCAGCTCGCTTTGCAGCTCGACGTCCTCGCTGAACGCATGGCCGACGAGGGCGCAGTAGCCGGCATGGTAGTCGCTCTGGTACTTGGCCGCCTCGGGGACGTCAGGATTGTTGACCACGCCCTTGCCCGTCTTGCACTCCAGCATCACGCGGTAGCCGAGCACGCCGAGCTGGGCGTCGGCGTAGCCGTCAGGGGCCTTGTTGCCGCCCAGGTGCGTGGCGGCGAAGCCGAGGTGCGCGAACGCGTCGCAGACGGCGAGCTCGAAGGCGGTAGGATCGTCGCCGGCTGCGGTCGTGTCGAGACGGTCGATGAGGCTTTGGGTTTGCGCATCGACGGCGCGCCGCGCGTGCGCTTGGGGATTGAGGTCCGGCCAGTCGTCGGGCGGCTCGTTGATGCGGAAGCGGCGATCCGGCGTCTGCACGATGGCCGGCTTGCGGCCGTGGCCGAGCTGGCGCGCGATGTACTCGATGAGGGCGGTGTAGACGTACTTCTTGTTGGTGTTGGGCGGGACGAGTTGGCGTTCGAGCGCCGCGGCGAGGATCTCATCGGCGCTGCGCACCTTGCCGTCGCCGAGGATCTGGATGGCGGCGGTAGTGATATGGCCGTGCGCTTGCGACGGGGCGCTGGCGGGGGCGGCGACTATGAGGCGTTCTTGCGCAGCGGCGAAGCGCTGATGCGAGAGACGTTGCGCCTGGTGGGCGAAGACGTCGCCGCGCGCTGCGAGGCGTTCGGCGAAGCTGGCTGCCGTGACGCTGCCGTTGTGTACGGTGGCGAGCTCTTTCCATTCGATCGGCGTGCAGACTGGAAGGCTCGGCGTGCCGCGGAGGCTGTAGGGCAGGGCGCTGAAGCGGCCGGGGGCGTTGCTGGAGACGTGCAAGTGGGCGCGGCCGTCGGCATGGGAGTTCGGCTCCGTGCTCACCAAACGCGGCTGCTTGGCGACGACGCGCCCGCAGAGGCGGTGCAGCCAGGCGCGCGCGGCTTCCGCGTGCGGTGCGTCGGCGAATGGGACCCAGAGCGCCATGCCGGTGATGCCGCCGAGGAGCGGGATGGCGTCGACTCCGGCGTCCGCGAGCGCGGCGCGGACTGCTGACGCGGCTTCACAGACGGTGTCTGCTGTGGTGCCCTGCGGGGCTTCGATCAGGATGCGGGCGAAGCGCAGGCGATCTTCGTCGTGCGGGAGTGGGGCCCACGTGTGGAACTCGACGGCGTAGTAGCGGTGGCAGGCCCACAGGAGCGCGCGGGCGGAGAGCGGGACGCCAAGGACGCGGAAGTGCGCGGGGTGGCCGAAGCCGGAGGGGTAGTTGCCATAGACGATCGGCGCGCCGGCGAAGCTGTGCTCGATCAACGGGGCGACCTTGTCGTAGTACGCCAGGATCGGCGGCTCGAGGGCCTTATCGAGTTCCCAAACACCCATGCGCGGGGTTTCGGCAAGTTAGGCCGGCGAAGTTAGCCGCCGCCTGCTATGTCAAATTGTCGGGGGCGGCTTGCCAGTCGCGCGCGCGTGGATCCCACGTGCCGGCCGTGAAGCGACCGTTGAGAATCGGGCCGAGCAGCGCCGCTGCCAGCCGATGGCCGTCACCGAGCTCACGCGTGATCTCCAGGGTTTCGGTAAGCCTTCGAAATGGCTGGCGCCACGATGCCGGCGGAGCTGGCAGGGTGGCCGGCAACTTGTGGGTTGCGCGTTGCTCGAAGACGGCCGCAACGGCTATGTGGAGCCGCCGTCCGTCGAGTACTGACGTGGTTGCGATGAGGACGAGATCGACAAGATCCTTAACGCGCGTGCTCGCGCGAGTTCCTGCGTACGTCCGCGTATAAGCGTGAAGCTTTTCAGCAGCGTGTTGCTCGAGGGGGATGACATTTATTTGCGCGGCAGCGATTTCGGCGAACGCGAGCAGAGACGGAGCGCTGATCCGCTCAGGACCGGCAAGCCAGGGATCAGACAGGCCTACGTCGACCGTCAGCGACTCGAAGACGCGGCTGCCGAGAAGCACGTCGATGCGAAACCGATATGCTTGAACCTCTTCGACGATTTGTTCGGGCTCCGATGCAACGCGGATCGAGAAGTGGTCGCCCAGGTCAACGCGAGCAGCATCGCGGAAGTGCGCAAGGAGCGCCTCGAGGGTGTTGCCCGGTCGAACTGAGAGGTCGATGTCTTTTGTTGGTCTAGCGCCAGTCGTGAAGCGGTAGTCGAGAGCTACTCCGCCCTTCACGAGAAACGAGTCCGGTGCCGCGGTTTGGAGGTGCGCGAGGAGGCGATCGAAGGCAATGGCGCGATGAAGTCGACTGAATGGAACGCGCAATCGCGTCGCCTCGCTGTGAAGGTGGGCGGTAATCGCCTGGGAGAGAGCCTCGGGCGTGCGGTAATTCATCAGAGCACCTTCAGGCGCTCGCGCGCATGTTCAACGTACTCCCGGAATCGCCGGCGGAGGGACTCGCTCTCGTGCGCCAGTACTCGTTCAAACTCTTCTGGGGTGGCCTTTGCGCGGCGGATGCTCTCCCACACACCGCGCTCGACCTGCTCCGGACCATAATGAGCGGCCGCCGCATCGATCAGGGCGCGAGCCGCGGTCGTCGTGCGGATGCCGTCGACCACCTCGATCTCATCCGCCGGTAGCGGCCGCGTCGTCGTATGTAGGACGATCCCGGGTGGCGTGCGGCGGTAGCGTTTGGCGTGTGGAATCGTGAACTCGTAGCGATCCGGGGCGATGTCGGTCAGATCGTGGAGGGCGAGCGCCGTGACGTGGGAGGCGACGGCATCGCCTGCGCGCGGGGTGGCGCCCGCGCGGATTGCCGCCGCGGTCAGGTCCTCGTGGGGGCTGGCCGGGAAGCGGCTAAGCCGATATACTCCGCGGCTCAGGCGCTGGAAGGAGCCCCGTCGAACGTGCCAGGCGAGCAGGGAGCGTGAGAAGCCGGCCTGCTCCGCATCCCTGGAAGAAAAATAGCCTCCCTGGTTTGCTGCAAGCTCGTACAGGTGCTGTGGATCGGGCCCAAATGATTTCATGTATATGTGTAGTATACCTTCACGTATCAATGAAAACAAGGTCGGCCCATAGGCCCGCAACCCTTACCGATGGGCCGAGTGGAAACGGCGCGATCAGCTTGACCCCTCCGGCGCGATCAGCTTGACCCCCTCCGGCAACGACTGAAGGGTCCCCTCCCGAAAGCGGCATAATCTGACCGCCGCCCCCCGATGCGACGCGGACCGCAGATTCGCAGGTAAGAGCCAACCCCTGGGCGCACCGCCGGGCGTTGCGTCCCGTGAGCTTAGGGGCCGTCTACGTCGACGATCACATTCACCGATTGGCTGAGCCGTAAAAGTGAGGTGAGGCGGAGCCTGCACCGTTTTAGCCGGGCCGCTCACGGTGCGGAAATGGGCCCATACCACTGGGCGAACCGCTGGCGCTTACGCTTGCGCGCCAGTTGCTTCACGGCGCGGTCGAAGATCGCCAACTCTTCGCCAGCGGGATGCGGCGCGGAGCGCGCAGCGATTCCAGCCTCTTCCATCGAGTAGGCCTCTCGCGCGATCGAGCGGCAGAGGCCAGGCGGCGCGTCGTGCGGATACGCGCCGGCGAGGCCGATGGATTCGAGTCCCGCTTTGGTGACGGCGTCGACGAAGGAGTGCTCGCGCACGCCGTAGTGTTGGAGATCTGGCCGCATCCCGAGCGAGAGGTCGTAGAGCGTCACGTCGTCGCCAAAAAGCGATGCAACGTGGCGACGAGCGTTGGCCATGGCGACCTCAACGGTGCGGTTGAGGTAGAGCGCCCCAAATTCTCCGGGAGGGTTCCAACGCCCGCCTGCGCGCTTGGAAAACGAGGTGTCGGATGGATCAGCCCATGAGGGATCGCACACCCTGTAGTAGGTGCCACCGCGTTTGACGTGCCGCACCGGCTATGCGGCCGGGACGTACGAGGCGAGGCGCTCAAGCAAGTCGTACACGGGGCGGACGCCGCGCGTAGCGATGGTGTCGAGGATACTCTGGCCTCCCAGGCCTGGCAGCGCGGCGCGTACGATGGACGGAAGACGCTCGGCGACAAAGCGCTTGCGGAGCTCGCGGGCGATTTCGGCGACGCGATCCACCTCCGCGACGCGTGCGGGGGGAACCCCGTCTCTTAGCCAGAGATCGAGCGCCTGGCGAGAGACGCCGAAGAGGCGGCCCGTCGCGGTCTTATTCGTCACGAAGGCGTGCTGGATCGTCCGGATCGCACGCTCGCCGCGACGGCGGTAGACGCGCGCGAAGAGGTCGTCGATCGCGCGAACCCGGTAGACGGGGATCCTCGAGCCGGGGACGCGCTGGGCAGTAACGATCTTTGGCATACGCCCATCATAGTGCAAGTAGAACGCAAGCGCAAGTAGTACGCAAGGAGGCCCAAGCCGGGGCTTCCTCCGGCGTCTGCGCTACCTGGTCGGGCGACGCTGGTTTGGTGGGTGGGCTTGGTTAGCGAGCGCTCCTTCGGTTTTAGGGGAACCGGAGGCCGCC
Organism: bacterium; assembly: GCA_028869325.1. Classification (GTDB taxonomy): domain Bacteria; phylum Vulcanimicrobiota; class Vulcanimicrobiia; order Vulcanimicrobiales; family SCRA01; genus SCRA01. The sequence continues at coordinate 6,240 of JAGWST010000513.1, forward strand.
AGTGAGCCAGGATGCAGAAAGCTCGTCGGTATCGTGTGAATCGCACGTGTTTTAGAAGTGAATTTCTAGCCTAAGTGTCGGTATTGTGGTATGCTCGTACCAAACAGGAGGACTCCCATGCCGCGAATCCACGAAGCCGCACCGGCTCGGCCTCGTCTAGCCGCGCAGCAGTTCGAGGCAACGAAGGATCGCGTAGAGGTCGTCAGCGTGCTCATCGGCCTGCTAGGCCGGAAACTCACCGCCTACGTTGCCGGTGCCAAGGATACGCGGGCCGTCGACGGGTGGCTAAGAGGCGGGTCCGTCTACAAAGAGGGCGAGCCGCGACTCAGGGGCGCACTTCGAGCAGCGTTCATCTTGCAGGGGAAACCGGACCCCGACCCACAGCTCGTCCAAGCCTGGTTCCTAGGATTGAATCCGGTGCTCCGCGACAAGTCGCCGGCGCGCCTGCTCCACGAAGGCGATCCCGAGAAAGTCGTGCCCGCGATCGAAAGAGCCGCCGTTGCCTTTGCTACGGGAGCGTAAGCGATTATGCCGGGTCTGGTCGCCGCCGCTCTCAATGACCAGCGGATCTATCGCATCGGGCCACGACACGACCCATGGGCGCTCCCTGATTGGGCCTACGCCGACGCCGAGACGCGCACGTTTGGGCACCGGTACGATGATCCCCAGGGTGACTACCGCGTATGCTATGCCTCGCTGGATGTCCGAGGATGTCTGCTCGAGACTCTAGCCTGCTTTCGGCCGGACCTTGAGACGCTCGCGGAATTAGATGAAATGGAGGGCGACGATGAGTACCTGCGTGGCGCGCCCTCTCGTGGTTCGATGAGCGTGCACTGGGGATAGCCTTGGGCGCGTCGATCTTGTTCACGTCCGCGTAGTCGATGATCTCCCATGAGGGAACGTATCGAGCTGCGAAAAGCGCGAAGTGCTTGGCGAGCGCAGCCGTCACGGAGAAGTTGCTCGCCGCGATGACGCCAAGATTTCGCTGCCGAGCCGCCCGGTCGATGTCGCCGTAGTCGGATGCCGTGAGACCCGAGGTTCCGACGATGCGCACGCCCCGCTCGAGCGATTCGGGGATTCGGCCCTTCACGGACCCCGGGCCCACGTAGTCGATGAGAATATCGGCCGGCTGCGCCAGCGCCTGCTCGAGGATCGCAGAGACCGGGATACCGATGTCGGGGGTGTCCAATGCAACACCGACGTCCGCGCAGCTCGTTGCGCCGGCGACGTATACTCCGGCGTTTGTTTCGGCTTCGAGCGCAATGAGCTCGTCGTGGCCCCCCGGGTACGTGACGGTGGCGGGTCTTGACGGGCTTGCGGTACGTGGTATACTGTACGCAAGTTCGCGGATGAGCGAACAAGCGTGGCCCCGACCACAGAAGGGCGACCCAACCAGTGAGTGACGCGCAAACCGAGTCCAAGCACGAGATTCACGACCGCTATACTGTTAACATCGTGAACGAAGACGATGGAAGTGACGTGGACATCGGTGCGAACCGAGGTACCCATATCTCTGAGGTCA
>JAGWST010000514.1 GCA_028869325.1 bacterium
ATGCTCGTGCCCCAGAAATACTTCTGGAAGAGCGCCAAGTGGCTTCGCGGCCTCGAGTTCCTCGACAAGGACCAGAAGGGCTTCTGGGAAGTCCGCGGCTACAACAACGACGCCGACCCCTGGAAGGAAGAGCGCTACGCCGACCTTCCCGCGTGGATGGGATGAGCGCGCGAACCTCGGAGATCCTCGAGGCGATCCGCGCGCGGCGCAGCATCGGCAAGATGCGCGACGAGGCGCCGCCGCGCGAGACCATCGAACGGATCGTCGAGGCCGCCACCTGGGCGCCGTTCCACAAGTGCGACGAGCCATGGCACTTCGTCATCATCGCCGGCGAGGCGCGCGCACGCTTGGGTGAGATCGCCGCAAGCACGCTCGATCTCTCCGCTGCGCCCCCCGACGCGCGCGAGAAGGTGCGCGCCAAGGAGCGCGGCAGGTTCGCGCGCGCACCCGTCGTGGTCGCGGTGATCGCGCACGCCGCCCAGAGCCCCGTCGACGCTGAGGAGAACTACGCCTCGGCCGCCGCCGCGACGCAGAACATGCTGCTGGCGGCCCACGCCGAAGGGTGCGCCGGTTACTGGCGCACCGGACGCCTCGCTCGCGAGCCCGCCATCCTCGAGGCGCTGGAAGTGGGCGAGGGCGAGCGCATCGTGGGATTCGTCTCGCTCGGCTTTCCCGCTCTCGAGCCCAAGGCCGCGGCGCGCCAGCCCGTCGGCGCCAAGACACGCTGGCTGACCCGCTGACGCCTGCCCGCGATCAGGGCGCCGGCAGCCGCACGCATCCTTCGTCGACGGTGGCCAGCCCGTCGCGCTCCAGCCCCTCCACCAGTGCCGAGACGTCGTCGCGGCCTAGCAGCGCCGCAAGCTCGCCGATCGTGACCCTCTCCCCGTGCGCCAACGCACGCAGCCGGTCGACGATGCGCCCGCGCGCGTAGCGCGTGGTCGCCTCAAAGCGCAGGCGCTGCTGCGGTCCGCGCCGCGGGGGGCGTGCGCGCGCGGCGGTGTGGAGTGCCGCTGCCTCGAGCGGCGCCGCGGCGCACTGCGCGCGCAGCGGGCACTCCGTGCAACGCGGCACCCGCGCGGTGCAGACGGTGGCGCCCAGATCCATCATCGCCGAGTTCCAGTCGCGCGCGATCCCGCCAGGCACCAGCGCCAGCGCCAGCACCGCAAGCTCGCGATCACCCGCGCGCGGCGGATGCTCGACGCCGAACGCCAAGCGGTGAACGACGCGCCGCACGTTGGTGTCCACCGCGGCATCGTCCAGATCGAAGGCGAAGGCGCGCAGCGCGGCGGCGGTATATGCGCCCACCCCAGGCAGCGAGAGCAGCGCCTCCGTGGCGGAAGGGAGCCGCCCGGCGTGGCGCTCGACGACCGCTCGCGCGATCGCTTGCAGGCGTACCGCCCGGCGGTTATAGCCGAGTCCCCGCCACGCCCGAACCACCTCGGCGGTCGCCGCCTCGGCAAGCGACGCGAAGCTGGGGAAGAGCTCCAGGAAGCTCTCGAACTTCGGCACGACGCGCTCCACCTGCGTCTGTTGAAGCATGACTTCACTGACCAGAATGCGATAGGGATCGAACCGCACGCGCCAAGGCAGCGCGTGCCGCCCATGCGCTCGGTACCACGCCAAGAGGGCAACCTGCACTTCGCTTACTGCCAAGGCCGGAGAATTGTTGCGGAGGCGCGCTGGGGCGTTGCGAGGTTCTTTCACGTCACCTTGCACGGCAGGACGGTACACGAAGCTGGCCAAAGGAGAGGCCGCTGCCGCGGGTAGCGAGGGTTCAGCATGCCCTCCCCACGGCATCTATCTTGTTGGAGGTTACTCGTGGCCGCGCCCTTCAAGCCTTTTACCGATACGCCCATCGGCTACGTCGACAACGACGGGAGTCCCGTCGCCAAGATGAAGCCCACGCTCAGCGACGACCAGCTGAAGCGCCTCTACGGGCTGATGGTGCTCTGCCGCGCCATCGACGACCGCGGTTACATCATGGTGCGCCAAGGGCGCGCCGGCTTCCTCGCGCAGACGGCCGGCCAGGAGGCCTCGCAGATCGGCAGCGCCTTCTTCCTGGAGAAGCGCGACTGGATCTTCCCCTCGCACCGCGAGCTGGGCGCGGCGCTGACCAAGGGCATGACGCCTGGCCAACTGCTGGCCCACGTGCTGGGCAAGGACCTCGATCCCGCCAAAGGGCGCAACATGCCCAGCCACTACGGCGACGGCGAGCTGCATATCGTCTCGCCCTCCTCGACCGTCGGCAACAAGACGCCGGCCGCAGTAGGGGTGGCCATGGCCGCTCACATCAAGAAGAGCGGCGAGGTCAGCATGTGCTACATCGGTGATGGCGCGACCTCCGAGGGCGACACGCTGGCCGCCTTCAACCTGGCCGGCGTCTTCAAGTCGCCCGTGATCTTCGCCGTCCAGAACAACCAGTACGCCATCTCGATCGACGCCAAGCATCAGACCGCCAGCCGTACCTTTGCCGAGAAGGCCGCCGCCTTCGGCTTCGACGGCTACCTGGTGGACGGCAACGACGTGGTCGCGTGCGCCGAGATCACCAAGTTTGCGATCGATCGGGCGCGCGCCGGCGAAGGGCCGACGCTGATCGAGTTCCTCACTTATCGTTATGGTCCGCACTCCTCCGCCGACGACGACTCGCGCTACCGCAAGAAAGAGGAGCTGGAGCTCTGGCGTAACACGCGAGACCCGATCACGCGCATGAAGAAGTACCTGACCCGGCAAGGCCTCTGGGACGACGCCGCCGAGGCCAAGCTGCAAGACGAGGTCAAGGCCGCGGTCGAGAAGGGTCTGGCCGAGGCGGAGGCCTCGCCTCTTCCCGCCCCCGAGACGGTCTTCGATCACGTCTACGCCACGCTGCTGCCGCACCAGATCGAAGAGAAGATCGAGATCTTCGGCCACGCCTGAGGCACGCCGCACCACATTCGTCGAGAGAACGCGAGAACGAGAGCAATGGCCACTGAAACCGCCACCAGAACCTTTACCATGGTGCAAGCCGTCCGCGAGGCGATGCAGGAGGAGATGCGCCTCGACTCGAGCGTCTGCATCCTCGGCGAGGACGTCGGCCCGCGTGGCGGCGTCTTCCTCTGCACCGAGGGGCTCTATGCAGAGTTCGGCGGCGACCGCGTTATCGATACGCCGCTCTCCGAGGCCGCCATCTTGGGCGCCGGGCTCGGCATGGCGATGAACGGCTTGCGCCCCGTCGCCGAGATCCAGTTCATCGACTTCCTCTTCCCCGGCTACGATCAGCTCTACAGCGAGATCGCCAAGATGCGCTATCGCTCGGCCGGCATGTTCAAGGTCCCGATGGTCATCCGCGGCCCCTACGGCGGCGGCGTGCGCGGCGGGGTCTACCATTCGCAGTCGCCGGAGGAGCTCTTCGCTCACGTCCCGGGCCTGAAAGTCGTGATTCCCTCCAACCCCTACGATGCCAAAGGCCTGCTGATCTCGGCGATCCGCGACGAGGATCCGGTCGTCTTTCTCGAGCCTAAGCGCATCTACCGCGCCGTCAAGAGCGAGGTTCCCGAGGGCGCGTACACCGTGCCGATCGGCAAGGCGAAGGTCGTGCGCGAGGGCACGGATGCCACGCTGATCTCCTACGGCGCGATGCTGCACGTCGCGCTCGAGGCCGCGGACCGTCTGAAGAACGAGGGGAAGAACGTCGAGGTCATCGACCTGCGCTCGCTGGTGCCCTACGACGGCGAAGCGATCCTCGAGAGCGTCAAGAAAACGGGCCACGCCGTGGTCGTCGTGGAGGCGCCAAAGCTCGGCAGCTTCGCCAACGAGATCAGCGCCTTCATCGCGGAGAAGGCGATCGAGTACCTCGAAGGGCCGATCATGCGCGTCGCCTCGATCGATGCGTCCGTTCCGTACAACATCGAGAAGTACTACCTGCCCAATGCCGATCGCATCGTGCAGGCGACGAAGAAGACGCTCGAGTTCTAGTGGTCGCAGTCCACTAAAGATAGGATCCACCATGGCTGAAGTCTACGAGATGCCTGAGCTGGCGGAGAGCGTCGTCGAAGGCGAGGTTCTGCGCTGGATCAAGAAGGAAGGCGAGCGCGTCGAGCGCGACGAGCCGTTCGTCGAGATCATGACGGAGAAGGTGACCGTCGAGGTCCCCGCCCCGCACGCCGGCACGCTGATCAAGACCCTTGCGGCGGAGGGACAAGTGCTCCCCGTGGGCGCGCCGCTCGCCGTCTTCGGCGAGCCCGGCGAGGACGTCGAGGCGGCGCTCAAGAGCTTCGTGCCGCACCACGGACACGGCCACGGTGCCCCTGCGGCACCAGCGGCTCCCGCCGAGCCGGCGGCGCCCGGCCTCACGCCCCCGCCGGTCCAGGCCGTCCCCGTCCCGCCCAACGTTCCCACGAGCCTGCCGTCCAACGGCACCACGAGCACCCCGCAGCGCGTTCAGCGCGAGGGGCGTCCCTTGGCCGCCCCGGCTGTCCGGCAGTACGCGCGTGAGAAGGGCGTCGATCTGGCGCTCGTGGCCGGCTCCGGGCCGTCTGGACGGATTCGCCGCACCGACGTCGACCAGTTCGTGAGCGACCGTCGCGGCGAGGCGCACCCTGCCGAGGCCGCCGCCGCATCCGGCGCCCTCTGGCGCGGGCCCAGCGACCGCCTCGAACCGCTCAAGGGGCTGCGCCGCGTGATCGCGCAGCGCATGCCGCAGTCGAAGCGCACTGCCGCGCACACCTACAACGTCGACGAAGCGGACATGACGGCGCTGGTGGAGCTGCGTAAGCGCCTCAAGCCGATGGCACAGGAGCAGGGCGTCAAGTTGACCTACCTGCCATTCATCATCAAAGCCGCCGTCGCCGCGCTCAAGAAGTTCCCCTACGTCAACGCCAGCATCGACGACGCCACCCACGAGATCATCGTGCGGAGCGACTACAACATCAGCGTTGCCGTCGACACCGAGCACGGCTTGACCGTGCCGGTGATCCACAACGCCGATGCGCGCTCCGTGCTCGACCTGGCGCGTGAGGTCACGCGCCTCGCGGAGGCGGCGCGCGCAAACCGCCTCACCCCCGCCGACGTGCAGCACGGCACGTTCACGATCAGCAACTCGGGCTCCGTCGGCGGCCTCTTTACGCTGCCGGTGATCAACTTGCCCGAGGTGGCGATCCTGGGCGTGCACCCGATCAAGCAGCGCGCCGTCGTGCGCGAGGGCGCCGTCGTGGCGCGCGAGATGACCTACTTCTCGCTCTCGTACGATCACCGTTTGGTCGACGGGGCGCTGGCGGTGCGCTTCCTCAGCGAGCTCATCCGCCTGCTCGAGACCCCCGATTTTCTGTTGATAGCGGGCTAGCAGCCTCTAAACGGCAGCGCAGCCAAACCGCTGAGCGAGCGAAACTGGCGACTCGTACATTGTTTTCAAGAGCATGGATAAGGAGAGCTTGAATCGTGGCTGAACAGCAGGTAGACGCGGTCGTCATCGGCGCCGGGCCCGGCGGATACCATGCGGCTATTCGCCTGGCGCAACTCGGCAAGAGGGTGGTCTGCGTCGACCGGGATGCGGTCGGCGGCGTCTGCTTGAATTGGGGCTGCATCCCCACTAAAGCGCTGCTGCACGTCAGCGAGGTCGCGCGTCATGCACGTCACGCCGCCGAGATCGGCCTCGAGATTCCGCAGGTGAACGTCAAGGTCGAGGGCGTGCGCAAGTTCACCACGGACGTCGTGACTTCGAACGTCAAAGGCGTCGAGACGCTCTTCAAGGGCAACAACGTGCAGTGGGCGATCGGTGAGGGCAGCTTCGTCGACAAGAGCACGGTCAAAGTTACCAAGAAGGACGGCTCCAGCGAGACCTACAAGGCGAAGGATGTGATCATCGCCACCGGCGCCGCCCCCGTCGACGTGAAGGCGTGGCCCCGCGACGGGAAGTTGATCATCAACTCCGACGACGCCGTACGCCTGCCCAGCGTTCCCAAGCGCCTGCTGGTGATCGGCGGCGGCGTGATCGGCTTGGAGTTCGCAACCGTCTACAATCGCATGGGCTCCGAGGTGCTGGTCGTCGAGATGATGCCGAACCTTCTCACGGGCACGGATCTCGAGATCGCCAAGACCATGGCGCGCGTCCTCAAAAAGCAGAAGATCGAGATCATGGTCAACACCAAGGTGGAGACGCTCGAGAAGGGCGCCAAGACGGTGAAGGCCACGATCACCGGCGAGGGCACGGCCAACAAGCCGGAGACGCGTGAGTTCGATCAAGTGCTGGTGGCCGTCGGCCGGCGCCCGATGAGCGATGGCCTCAACCTCGAGAGCGCCGGGCTCAAGACCGACGAAAAAGGGTTTCTCAACGTCGACGCCCAGCGCCGCACCGCCGTGGCGGGCATCTGGGCCATCGGCGACATCACCGGTGGCCCGCTGCTGGCCCACAAGGCGATGAAGGAGGGGGTCGTCGCCGCCGAGGCGATCGCCGGCCTTCCCGGCGTGGCCTATGATCCCGTCGCCGTACCCAACTGCGTCTACACCGATCCCGAGATCGCCACGGTCGGCCTCTCGGAGGAAGAGGCGAAGGCTGCCGGACACGAGCTGCGCATCGGCAAGTTCCCACTGCTGGCGAGCGGCCGCGCGCGCACGATGAACGAAAGCGACGGCTTGATCAAGTTGATCGGCGACAAGAAGACGGACGTGCTGCTCGGCATGCACATCATCGCGCCGCAGGCGGAGTCGCTGATCGGCGAGGGCGTGATCGCGCTCGAGATGGGCGCTACCATTGACGACATCGGCCTCTCGATCCACCCGCATCCTACGCTCACCGAGAGCATCCACGATGCCGCGGAGGCGGCGCACGGCACGGCGATCCACATCATCAACCCCAAGCCCACGGCGGCCGCGGCCGCCCGCTAAGCGATGCCGCCGTGAGCGAGGGGACGCGGCTGATCGATCTCGGCCGCATGCGATTCGGGCCCGCACTCGATCTGCAGCATCGGCTCCACGCGGCCCGCGCCAGCGACGAGATCCCGGACACCTGGCTGCTGGTCGAGCACGAGCCGGTCATCACGCTGGGACGCAACGCCGACCTCGCCAACCTCCTGATGCCGCGCCCGCTCCTCGAGCGGCGCGGCGTCGACGTCTTCGAGATCGAGCGCGGCGGCGACGTGACCTACCACGGCCCCGGGCAGCTGGTGGTCTATCCCATCCGCAAGCTGGCGCGCTTCCGAGAGATCGTGCCGCTGGTGCGCTCGCTCGAGGAGGCTATCATCCGGGCACTCACTAGCTTTGGCGTCGTGGGCGAGCGCTGGCGCGAGCATGCCGGCGTCTGGGTCGGCAGCGATCAGATCTGCGCCGTCGGCCTGGCCGTGCAGAGGATGGTCTCCCTGCACGGCATCGCCCTCAACGTCTCGACGGACCTCTCGTATCCCCAGCTCATCAACCCCTGCGGCCTGCCCGACCGCGGCGTGACCTCCATCTCCCGGGAGACGGGGCGCACGGTGAGCCTCGAGGAGGCCAAGGCGGCCCTGCTGCCGGCCCTCGAGCGGACCTTCCACGTAAGATTCCAGCCGCAATCCGCGAAGAGCATCGAGCTGTGATCACCGCCAAGCCTGACTGGCTCAAAGTCAAACTGCCGACGGGCGACAACTACCTGACCGTCCGACAGCGGGTGAAAGACCTCAATCTGCACACCGTCTGCCAGGAGGCGCTCTGCCCGAACATCGCCGAGTGCTGGGGCGCCAAGACGGCCACCATCATGATCCTGGGCGACGTCTGCACGCGCGGCTGCCGCTTCTGCGCCGTCAAGACCGGCAACCCGCGCAAGGTCGCCGATTGGGACGAGCCCCGGCGCGTCGCCGAGGCCTGCGAGGAGCTGGGCTGGCGCTACGTGGTGCTGACGGCGGTGGACCGCGACGACCTGCCCGACGGCGGCGCGGGCATCTTCGCGGAGACGGTGCGCCAGATCCACCTGCGCCTCCCCGAGACCAAGGTGGAGTGCCTGACCGGGGACTTCCGCGGCAACGTCGATCAGGTGCAGATCGTGCTCGACTCCGATATGGACGTCTTTGCGCACAACATCGAGACGGTTCGCCGCCTCACGCCCAGCGTGCGCGACCGCCGTGCCACCTTCGACCAGTCACTCGAGGTCCTGGCATACGCCAAGGCATCGGAGAAAGCGCGCTTCGTCAAGACCTCGCTGATGCTCGGCCTCGGCGAGACAGAGGACGAGATCGCGCAGACGATGGACGAAGCGCGCGCGGTCGGCGTCGACATCTTCACACTCGGGCAGTACCTACAGCCCACGAAG